>JBKPSE010000218.1:0-11878 GCA_046765855.1 Acidobacteriota bacterium
GCTACAAACCTGGCCGGCGCACCAGACCGCCATTCCTGCTGGCAGCTCTTGCGATCCTGCTGGTTGGCGCGGTTGCGGCGTGGGTCGTCTGGCGAAATCCGCGAACTTCTCCCGTTCTCCGCGTCGCAGCGCCTCCAACCAAAGCAGGCCGATCGGAACCGGGGCCTGCTCAGACTGTGGTGCCACCGCTTCCAAAGACACAGATTTCGGCGGCGCCGGCTTCGCTGCCAGCGGTAGCGCCACCTCCAGTACGCTCCGAAGCGCCAGGTCGAGAGTCCCGCGGCATGCCACCCGCCTCCGAGAGACCACCACTCACGACAAGACCGCCACGTTCCGCGCCTGTAACCGTCGTCAAGTCGGGGACGCCAGGCGCCGCGTCGGGGCCGGACCTCTCTCCTGTCGCGGTCAAATCCGGATCTGCCGCGGCGGGACCCGCGATGGCGGCGCAGATAACCCGAACGGCGGGCGTCGCGGCGCCGCGCGCCGGCGCGACAACGCCCGACGAGTTCCAGCTTGCCCTTTACTATCAGCGCGCCGGTGACTTCGAGCAGGCCCTTCTGCATTACCAAACGGTGTTGCAGCGCGACGAGATGCACCTGGAAGCGCACAACAATCTCGGTAATCTGTATCTCGGCAAAGGGCTGCTCGAAGAAGCGGCGCGCGAGTTTCAGCGCGTCATTGCGATCGAGCCGCGCTACGCCACCGCGCACGTGAATCTCTCGGCGACGCTCTACAAGCTCGGCCGCTTCGATGCGGCGCATGCCGAAGCCCGACAGGCGCTGCTGCTCGACCCGCGCAACGCGGACGCACTGGTCAATCTGGCTCTTGCACAGCGCGCGTCGGGACAGCAGGGGGACGCGCAGGGAAGCCTGCGCCGCGCCCTCGAGCTGAACGCGCGCAACCCCGCCGCCCACTACAATCTTGCCCGCCAGTACGAGGAGGCCGGCGACGCCAGCCGCGCCCTCGAGCACTACCGTCAGTTCCTGCAGTACGCTGCATCCGATCAGGAGGCGTACGCGCAGGATGTGCGCGCCCGTATACTCGCCTTGCAAGCCCGGCTCAAATAAGAAGCCGGCAACGGCGAACCACGAACTACTGATCACGAATCACGAATCAGCCATGTCCGAAATCGACGCCCTTCTCAAAGAGGACCGTCGCTTCCCACCCACGGACGCGTGGAAGCGGCAGGCGATCATCAATGACCCCGGCGTGTACGCGCATGCCGCCGCGGACCCGGAAGCATTCTGGGCCGGGTTCGCACGCGAACTGGAATGGATCCAGCCGTGGACGCGCGTCCTCGAGTGGAAGTCGCCCGACGCCAAGTGGTTCGTCGACGGCAAGCTCAACGCCAGCGTCAACTGTCTCGATCGGCACGTCCGCGGTCCGCGCCGCAACAAGGCGGCGTTCATCTGGGAAGGTGAGCCCGGCGATCGGCGGACGCTGACCTACTGGGATCTCTACCGCCAGGTGAACGCCTTCGCCAACGTTCTGAAATCGCTCGGCGTCACGCGCGGCGATCGCGTCGCGCTCTACATGCCGCTCATCCCCGAGCTCGCGATCGCGATGCTCGCCTGCGCGCGCATTGGCGCCGTGCACAGCGTCGTCTTCGGCGGCTTCAGCGCCGAATCACTGCGCGATCGGATCAACGACGCAAAGGCGGTGGCGCTCGTCACCGCGGACGGCGGCTACCGCCGTGGGCAGATCGTGCCGTTGAAGCAGATGGCCGACGAAGCTCTCGCCGATACGCCGACAATCCGGCACGCCGTCGTGGTGCAGCGCCAGCCTGGCGCGCCAATTCCCGTGCACATGAAGGAAGGACGCGACCACTGGTATCACCGCCTGATGCAGGATGCCGCCACGTTCTGTGAGCCCGAAGCGATGGACTCGGAGGACATGCTCTACATCCTGTACACCTCCGGTACGACGGGAAAGCCGAAAGGCATCGTTCACACCACCGGCGGCTATCTCACCGGCACGTACGCGACGACCAAGTGGGTGTTCGATCTCAAGGAAGATGACGTCTACTGGTGCACCGCAGACATCGGATGGGTGACCGGACACAGCTACGTCGTCTACGGACCGCTCGCCAACGGCGCGACGGTGCTGATGTACGAGGGAGCGCCCGACTGGCCGCGGAAGGACCGCTTCTGGGAACTGATCGAGCGCCACGGCGTCACCGTCTTCTACACGGCGCCGACCGCGATCCGCGCCTTCATGCGCTGGGGCACGGAGTGGCCGGCGAAGCGCGACCTGTCGTCGCTGCGTCTGCTCGGCTCTGTCGGCGAACCGATCAATCCGGAAGCGTGGGTCTGGTACTACCTCAACATCGGCCGCGAGCGGTGCCCGGTCGTCGACACCTGGTGGCAGACCGAAACGGGCATGATCATGATCACGCCGCTGCCCGGAATCACCAGCACCAAGCCGGGATCCGCCACGATGCCGTTTCCCGGGGTCTTCGCTGAAATCCGCGATCAGAAAGGCGCCCGCGTCGAACGGGGCGGCGGCCTCCTCACGCTGACCAAACCCTGGCCGGCGATGCTGCGCGGCATCTACGGAGATCGCGAGCGGTTCGTCAAGCAGTACTGGAGTCAATGGCCCGACGGTTCATACTTCACCGGCGACGGCGCGCGCGTCGACGATGACGGCTTTTACTGGCTGCTTGGCCGCGTCGACGACGTGCTGAACGTTGCCGGGCATCGCCTCGGCACGATGGAGGTCGAGAGCGCGCTCGTCGATCATCCGCGCGTCGCCGAAGCGGCGGTGGTGGGAAAGCCGCATGAGATCAAGGGACAGGCGGTCGCGGCGTTCGTCACGCTCAAGGAAGGCAACTCGCCATCCGACATGCTCGCGTCCGAATTGAAGGATCACGTCGTCAAGAAGATCGGCGCGATCGCGCGGCCCGACCAGATTCTTTTCGCCGCCGACCTGCCGAAGACGCGCTCGGGAAAGATCATGCGGCGTCTGCTGCGAGACATCGCGGAAGGCAAGGCGCTTGGCGACACCACCACGCTCGCCGACCCGAGCGTGGTCGCGCGGCTGAAGAACGAGTACGAAGAGAAGGAAGGCTAACGGCTGCCGCGGCGGACCGTATCGATCAGATCGCGATCGATGTGAAAATGCCGTCCGCGGCGCGTGGCCTTCAACGTGCCGTTCCTGATCAAGTGCGCCACTTCGCGCGGACTGATGCCGAGCATCGTCGAGGCGCCGAAGATGGTGAGTGAGGTCGGCAGCAGCGCGACCCGTTCGATCCGGCTCCGATCGTTCAGCTTCGCGCGGAGCACCGCGGCTTCCGCTTCCGCGAGGACGTAAGCAGCGTCGATCTCCGACTGCACGAGATCGGTACCGACCGCTGCGGCGCTCACCGTCACGACTTGAACGGCGTCTGTCTTGTGATCCTGCAGCACGAGCCGGTGCTGCACCGTCTCGCGAAAACCGGCCGCGAGCGCGGCGGCCTGATCGAGCGTCGTCTCCGGCAGCATGACCGCGATTGCATCGCGGCCGCGGCGCGCCACCCAGTCGTGGAGGCGGAAGAAGCGGCGGGCGAGAATCCCCATGCGCTCGAGCACCCGATCGCCGACGCCCCACCCGTGCTCGCGATTGATGTGCGACAGATCGTCGATGTCGAAGAGCAGCAGCGCCAGCGCATGTCGATGACGCACGGCGCGTTCGATTTCCTGCTGCAGCGCCAGCTCGAACACCGGATCGGCAATCAGCGTCGTCAGGGGATCGCGCACGCTGATCGGCGCGTCGCGGCCGGCGATCTGTTCGGCGTGAGCGCCGAGAATCTCCAGCGCGGCGCGACGGATCGCCTGGGCGACGACGGCCCACGGCTCGCTCGTCGCGCCGAGACGGCCGTCGAGCGCGACTTCATCGAGAATCGTCCGTTCCGCGTGATGGATGGCGTCGAGCAGTTGACGCGTCGTGAGCGGCGGAGAGTAGCGTGCCAGGTCGCGCATGGCGGCGCTCTGGCCGTCGAGCGAGCCGCCGTCAATGCTGGCGGCGAACAGGCGCAACAGCAACTCCGCGCAGCCGCGCCATTCTTCCGGGCTCAACGTGTTGCCGATGGCGCTGATCGACGAGGCCACATGCGCGGCCAGGCTGTTCTGGCGATCGCGGATCAGTGCACTCGTACGGGTGCGGATGTCGGCAGCTCCGCCTCTCTCCTGCATTCGATTTGCCCTCATCTTAGATCATCGCGTTTCATACCGCTCAGGTTTACAGCCGAGCCCGCCTCATGCGTTAATGAGGTGCCCCTGCGACGGTGAATGCCCAGCATCACGGCGATTGAGCTCGGCGCCGACACCTGCGCGCTCGCGCGTACGGCCGTGCGCGGGCAGGACATCCGCGTCCTCGCCGTCGAGACGCTCGACCCTGCCGCATTTGCCGGGGATGACTCGTTCACCGCGGGCATCAGGCAGGCGCGCCGCGCCTTGAAGCTGCCGCGCCGCGCGCGCGTCGTCGTGTGGGGATTACCGGAGGGATCGAGCGTCGGCGATGCGGCGGTCAAGCCGCTGCTCGCGCCTCTGACCGGCGCAGGCTTCAGCGTCGAACGCGTTGTCTCTCCGTGCGACGCGCTCGCGACGCTCGCCCGTGTGCGCGTGCCGCGCGGCGAACGCGCGACGTGCTGGCTCGCCATCAATCGCGGCGGCGTCGCCATCGTTGTCGTTCAACCCGGCAGGCAGCTCTACGCCCATTCATTTATCTGGGATTCCACGGTCGGTTCGTCGGGCAGTCAGGCTCGCATGCTGCAGCGCTACTCGCTCGTGGCCTACCTGGCGCCCGAAGTGAAGCGAGCGATGGCGGAGGCGCGCAAGCAGGGAACGCTCGTCGACGCTGTCGTTACCTGCGGCAACCTTCCCGATCTGCGGTCGCTGACGATGCCGCTGATCGAGGAGCTGGACGTCGAAGTGGAGACGCTCGATTCGCTCGAAGGACTGGACGTGAAGCCGCCAGTTGCCGATCGGATTTCCGAAGCGGCGGCTGCGATTCGTCTGGCGTGTGCCGGCGCCATCGCGAGGGAGGCACGGCGGCTGGACCAGCGGAAACACCGTGGCGGGCAGCGCGCCTCGGCGTTGCGCCTGGCAGCGGCGCTCGCTGCGCTTGCGGCGCTCGGCCTGGCGTGGTATCAGCTGCGCGGTGCGAAGTTCGACATCAGCGCCATGCTTCCCCGCAAACCGGCCGCGCCAACGGCGACGGTGGCAAGAGCAAACCCGCCTGCGAACGCGCCGAGTTCGTCCGCAACCAGACCGAGTGCCCCGCGCGTCGCACCGCAGACCCAAGTGACCGCGCCGTCCACCACCACGCGTAACGCCCCGGCAGTCGTAGCGCCGCCGTCGACTGGCGCTGCCAAGGCGCCGACCGTAAGCCAGCGGCAACCGCGTCCTGCGCCGCGGTCGGAGCCGCTTCCACAGCGACAGCAACCGGCGTCTTCCGCGCGCCCGTCGTTGTCGACACCGCAGACCCGGCGAACCGTGCCGGACGCGACCCCTGCCGTGCCGGTCACGCAGACCGATGCGCCGGCCGCCGAGGCCAGGTCTCGTAATCCGCCTGGCCAGCCTTTTCCGGACCTGCAGCGAGCGGCGCCTCTGCTTGCTCCCCCGTCACCGGCCGATAACCCCGCTGCGGGAACTCGGGCCCCGCGGCGTCCTTCAGCCCAGCGGGATGAGGTCCTGCCGCCTCTCTTGAAGGATCCGCTGCCGCGCGTCACGGCAATCCTGGTGGCCAACGACCGCCGGTTTGCCACGATCAATGAGGGGCAAATCATTGGAATCGGGGATGTTCTGGGACGGCGCATCGTCGTCGGCATCGAAGATCGGGCGGTGGTGCTGCGCGAGCCATCCGGCGTGCAGCTCCGGCTCGGTCTGGGAGGGAAGATTCTGAGCGTGGATCGCGGGCGCTGAGCAGAGCTGAACGGTTGCGGTAACAGGGGAATTGACCTAAGATCACTCACCCCCCAGGCCCGCACGGATAGAGGGAAGAGTGCGCAAAAAAATCGGGGAATGTCTGATTCAGGCAGGCCTGATCTCGGAGGAAGACCTCCAGGTCGCGCTGGCGGAGCATAAGAAAACCGGCGAGCGCGTCGGTACGGTTCTGGTGCGCCTGAATCTCGCGACCGAGAAGCAAATCACCAAGGCGCTCGCCTATCAGCTCGGTTTTCCCTACATTTCGCTGGCGGACGAGCCCCCCGATCCTACCGCCATCATTCTGATTTCGAAGGACGTCGCCATCAAGCGCGTCTGCGTCGCGATCAAACTGGAAAAGAACCTGCTCACCGTGGCGATGTCCGACCCGCTGCTCTTCAGTCTGGTGCAGGACCTCGAATTCCAGACTGGATACCGCATCAAGCAGGTCGTGGCGACGCGAAGCGACATCCTCGAGGCGATCGAGAGCGGCTATCCGGACAAGGCTCTCGCCAAGTACTCAGGCCCGGCCAGCGGGCTGGCAGTACCCCAGCCGCCCAAGACTGCTGCGCGTGCCGCCGACTCCGGCGCGGGTGCGGCGCTGGTGCCGCGCGGCGATCTCGATGTCTTCGAACAAGCCGCATCGACGACCGCCGCCGGACGCGAAGGCAGCGACTCGGCGCCGATCATCGATCTCGTCGATCTGGTCGTCAACAGCGCAATCACGAGCCGGGCGAGCGACGTTCACATCGAGCCCTCGGAGAAGGGCGTACTCGTGCGCCATCGGCTGGACGGCATTCTCAAGGAAGTGATGGACCTGCCCAAGTGGGTTCATGAAGGCCTGGTTGCCCGCATGAAGATCATGGCGGGGATGGACATCGCCGAGAAGCGGCTGCCGCAGGACGGCCGGCTTCGCATCAAGACCGAAGACGGCAAGGAAGTCGACTTCCGCGCCTCTACGCTGCGGACGATGTACGGCGAGAAGATCGTGCTGCGCGTGCTCGATCACCGCAAGGGTGCGCCGCCGCTCGAAGAGCTTGGTCTGTCGGCGGCGGCGATGGAGGAGCTGCGCTCCTTCCTCAAGCATCAGCACGGCATGATCCTCGTGGTCGGTCCCACCGGATCCGGCAAATCGACGACGCTCAGCTCCGCGATCACCTCGATCAAATCCGGCCGGACCAACATCATCACCATCGAGGATCCGATCGAGTATCAGATTCCGGGCGTCAATCAGACGCAGGTGAACGAGAAAGCGAAGCTGACGTTCGCCAGTGCGCTGCGCGCGATCCTGCGGCAGGATCCCGACATCATTCTGGTCGGCGAGATCCGCGACCACGAGACGGCGAAGATCGCGACGCAGGCGGCGCAGACCGGCCACCTGGTGCTGTCGACGCTGCACACCGACGACGCGCCGTCGACCGTCACGCGGTTGATGGACATGAATCTCGAGCCGTACGTCATCGCATCCGCGCTCGTCGGCGTGGTCGCACAGCGGCTGGTGCGGCGTCTCTGCCTCGCGTGCCGCCGCCAGTACACGCCCGACGCGGACACGCTGCGCGCGCTCAACATGACGGAAGCGAGCGCCGCGCATTTCGTGTTCTACAAAGCGGTCGGCTGCGAAGAGTGCAACCACACCGGCTACCGCGGCCGGATGGGCATCTATGAAGTGATGCGCGTCACCGACAAGGTGCGGCGGCTGATTGCCCAGCGGGCCGGCGAAGACATGATCCGCGACGCCGCGATCGCCGGCAGCATGATCACTCTCGGTGAAGATGCGCTCGCGAAAGTGAAATCGGGCGTGACCAGCGTCGAGGAGCTGTTCCGCGTCGTCACCGAAGTCAAGGAAGTTCGCACGCTCTGCCCGGGGTGCTCGGCGGCCGTCGGCATCGATTTCATGGCGTGTCCGCACTGCGGCCATCGCCTCAATGCGGGATGCCAGAAGTGCGGCCGTTCGCTGCAGGTGGGCTGGCAGTTCTGTCCGTACTGCTCGACGAACGCGGTCGGCAAGCCGAGCAAGAAGCAGCTGCGCCAACAGAAGCGCACGCCGGAGCTGCCGGCGAGCAACGTCGCAGAGTTCAAGAACCAGAATCGTTGAAGAACTACTACGACATGCTCTCGGTCGCGCAGAATGCCGCGGCCGATGACATCAAGAAGGCGTTCCGCCGCGAGATCGCCCGATACCATCCGGACAAGGTCCAGCACCTCGGCAAGGAATTTCAGGAGATGGCGGCAGGGATTGCCGCCGATCTGACGGAAGCGTACCGGATCCTCATGGATCCGGCGCTGCGCACCAAGTACGACGAGCAGCTCACGGGCCCAGGCCCGCAGACGCCGCCGCCGCGCTCCTCGCCGTCGGCGGAACCGGCCGCTCGGCCGCCCTCGTCAAATACCTCGTCTTCGTGGTCCGACGCCGCGGCTTCAGCTCCGGCGCCGCCGCGTTCCACCGCTGGCACCGAGCTCGTGAGACGAGCCGCGATGTCGAAGCTGCGAGAGGCGATCGATGCAGTCCTCTCGAATCCGACGGCGTTGACCGTCCCGGGGTTCGATATTGCGTTGGTCACGAAGCCCAAAAAGGGGCTGTTCAAGAAGGCCGAGGAGAGCGTCTGTCTACTGGTGAAGTTCGTGCCGCAGGTCGACCCCGAGTCGGTATCGGCGCACTGGCCGGCGGCCGCGCGCGTGCGCGTGCCCGATGTCGCCGGCTGCGTGCTGATGCTGGTCGGTCCCGGGATGGCGCCGGCCAGGGATTTGTCGAGCGCGGTCACCGAACTGCGGCGGAAATCGCGCAACCTCGGGCCTGTGCTGGTCCCCGTTGATGTGAGAGACTGGGAGGCGCTGTTTCCCCCGGACACACCGACCGCGGTACGCAACATCGTGCAGCGGCTGAAAGACGAACAACGGTAACGCTGTTATGGGACTGATTACCACCCACGATCTGTGGAAGACGTATGTGATGGGCGACGAAGAGATTCACGCGCTGCGCGGTCTCTCGATCAACATCGATCGCGGCGAGTATGTGGCGATCATGGGCCCGTCCGGCTCGGGTAAGTCGACGCTGATGAACCTGATTGGCTGTCTCGACACGCCGACGAAGGGCAGTTACCTGCTCAACGGCAAGGAAGTGGCGTCGATGAACGACGACGACCTCGCGCGCATCCGCAACGAGGAGATCGGGTTCGTGTTTCAGACGTTCAATCTGTTGCCGCGCGCGACGGCGCTGCACAACGTCGAATTGCCGCTCGTGTATGCCGGAGTATCGGGCAAGGAGCGCATCGAGCGCGCCAAGGGAGCGCTCGAGAAGGTCGAACTGACCTCGCGCGCGTCACACAGGCCGAACGAACTGTCGGGTGGACAGCGCCAGCGCGTCGCCATCGCTCGCGCCCTGGTCAACAATCCGTCGATCCTGCTCGCCGACGAGCCGACCGGCAATCTTGATTCGAAGACCGGCGAGGAAATCATGCAGGTCTTCGAGCGGCTGCACGAAGGCGGCAACACGATCGTGCTCGTCACCCACGAGGCGGACATCGCCGCGCACGCGCATCGCGTCATCTACGTGCGCGACGGACAGGTCGAGAAGGACGTGCAGCGGGCCGCCTAGACTCACAGCCTCCGCAGAACGACCGCGGGCTCGAGCCGGACGATCCGCCAGGTGGCGAGGACGACGGCCATCGCGGCCACCCCGCCAGATAACAGCAGGGCCGCGATCCACATGCTCGGAACGATCGCGCTGAGCGTGGCGAGCTCGATGAACAGCGCCCGCGTTCCGGCCATCACGAAGATCAGTCCTGTCGCGATCGCGGCGCCAATCAGTTTTGTTTCCCGCGCCAGCACCATGCGGAGCAGCTGCGACGGCGTCGCGCCGCTGGCCAGCCGAATCCCGAATTCCCGCGTCCGTTGTGCCACCGATTGAGCGATCACGGCAAACACGCCGCTCGCCGCGAGCACCAGCGTCAGAAACGCGAACCATGCGATCAGGCGGACGACGACGAAGCCTCCGCGGCTTTGCCGTTCGCGATCGCGTGCCTCGTCGCCGAGAACCACTGGCCGCGGCGGGCGCGAACCCTTTCGGGCTTCCGCGGCCGCGGCAATCGCGCGCAGCGAGGCGTGCGCATCACCGCTCACGCGCGCCAGGACGACAGCCTCGGCGACGGACGGAGAGTAAGGGGCGTACACCTCAGGCGGCGCGAATGTGCCCGCGCGCGACAACGCGCCGTAGTCAATCGCATCGCGGCAGATCCCGATGACGATGCTCGCGGGGCCGCCCGCGAGCCTCAGGCGCATCCCGAGCGCGTTCCCGTCGGGCGCCACCTTTCGCGCCGCGCTCTCGCTCAGCACGAGCACACCATCCATCCCCTGCATCTCGGATTTGTCGAACGCGCGTCCGCGCACGATCGGCACGCCGAGCGTGTCGAAAAATCCTTCGCCGACCGGCACGCGTGACATCACGATCGGAGGCATCCCGTCCGCGACCGCTCGCACCGGAGAGCGCCCGCCGATCATCCCGGACGACGCAGCAACCCGCATGACGCCGGGAATCGCGGCGACGCGCGCCAGGGTCGCATCCACGTCCAGTCCGGGAACGCGCAGTGCCACGACACGATCCGCAGGAAAGGTGAATGTGATCGATCGGATGTGCGCGAACAGCGTGAACAGCATTGCCGTCCACACGATCAGCCCGACGGCGCACGCAACTTCCGCGAACACGATCACGTCGCGCGCACCGTAGCCCGCAACTTGAATGCGATGCGGTGAGGGGAACCCGTTCAGCGATGCCGCGACGTCACGGCGCGACAGGCGCAGCGCGGGGATCGTTCCGAACAGCAGACACGCCACGGCGCTGGCCGCGAGCGCTGCTGGCAGCAGTGCCGCGCCGGTCGAAAGGCGGGCGGACAGCGTCGGGTCAACCAGCACCAGTGCGGCGGAGACCGTACGTAATATCAGGATGGCGAATGCTGACCCGATCGCGCCGGCCGCGGACGCGAGCACCAGATTTTCTGTCAACAGCTGACGAACCAGCCGCGCCCGCGTGGCGCCAAGCGCCCGGCGGACCGTCAGTTCCCTGTCCCGTGCGACGCCACGTGCCATCAGCATGCACGCGACGTTGACGCAGGCGATGAGCAGCACGAGTAGCGCGGGACCCAGCGTGCCTGCGTAGGCGCTCATCGCGCGATAGCGGACGTCCTGCTGAATGGGAATCGCGCGCCACGTCCAGGGCTCCCGTCCGCGCGACAACGCGGCGAGTTCCGCGCTTGCAGCCGGCCATCCGACGCCTTCACGCAACCGGCCGTAGACCGTGACTATCGCCGGCGTGTTCCGGCCGGCGCGCGCCAGCGGCAGCCACACGTCCGCGTTGACGCCGACGAACGGATACGAAAAGTGCGGCGGCATGACGCCAATCACCACGCGACTGACGCCGTCCACCGTGATCGTGGCGCTGGAAAGATCCGCACCCGCGAACTGACCGCGCCAGAGCGCCTCGCTGACGATTGCCATCGGGCGCTGCGCCGCAAGGTCGTCCCGCGAGAAGACGCGTCCTGCCGATGGCGCGACGCCCATCGCCGTGAAGAAGCCTGGTGTCGCGTAGCCGGCGATAACCGGACGGACGTCTGCGCCGCTGCCAATCGTTGCGTCCTGGGCGGAATATGCGCCTATCGCGGCAAAGGCTGTGGCGTGGCTCAGCGACGTGTCGAACTCGTGGAGCGCCACCGGCGATCGCTCGACGCCGAGCGCGGCGCTCGAGGCGTAGATCCTGGCCACGCGGTCCAACGCCGGCACGCCAGGCATGTCGGCGAGCAGCACGCGGACCACCGCGTAGAGTCCCGTCGTCGTCCCGATCCCGATCGCGAGCGTCAGTGCGGCGCCAACGGCGCCCCCGCGCCAGCCGACGAGCGCGCGTGTCGCAGATCGGATCTCGGCGAACATATCTGTGATCGAATGTCGAGTATTCCGCGGTGAGTGCAGGCGTACCGCACGTACTGTGC
>JBKPSE010000219.1:0-6086 GCA_046765855.1 Acidobacteriota bacterium
GTATCCAGCCGGATCAGATTGTCGCGAAGGCCTAGATCGCGTTCGTTGTGGCCGAAGTCGCTGTAGACCGTGCCGCACAGCTCGTACGCGGCGCGGTACTGGTGGATCAGCCAGGCAATTTTGTCAGGATGCCGGGCAAAATAGGTCGGAAACTTGGTCGCGATCACGCGATCGACGGGACGACCGTTGCTCTCGCTCAGGTCGAGCAATCGCCAGGCGGCGGCATGCGGAAGAATTTCCTCCTTCGGATACCACTTGAACGGCACGCTCACCAGTTCCGCGTCGTAGCCGCGCGCGCGCAACTCGCGCAGCAGCTCGCGGACGTGCACCTCCGCGCCCCCGTGCACGAATGGAACCTGCGCCTCGAGCACCAGCAGGGTTTTCATGCAGGCCGTTACGTCGCGTGCCGGAAGTTGATCACGTCGCCGTCGACGACGATATAGTCCTTCCCTTCGAGGCGCAGCTCGCCATGCTCGCGGCACGCCGCCAGGCTTCCGCGTGCGAGAAGATGGTCGTAGCGCACCACCTCCGCGCGGATGAAGCCGCGCTGAATGTCGGTGTGAATCTCGCCGCCGGCGGCCTGGGCGTTGGTGCCGCGCGGAATCGACCACGCGCGATTCTCGTCGTCGCCGACGGTAAAGAACGAGATGTAGCCGAGCAGCTCATAACTGGCGCGAATGACGCGATCGAGACCTGACTCGCGCAGGCCGAGATCGGCCATGAACGCCGCGGCGTCCGCGGGATCCAGCTGTGCGATCTCGAGCTCGATCTTCGCGCAAATCGGCACTGCGCGCGTATTGCGCCCCTGCACGTACGCGTCGATGCCGGCGAGATCGACCGCGCGATCCGCCTGCGGCAGATCTTCCTCGTCCAGGTTCAACACGATCAGCAACGGCTTTGCCGACAGGAACTGGAACCCGCGCAGCCGCCGCGCATCCTCCGGCGGGAGCTCGAGCGTCCGCAGCGGCGTGCCCTCCTCCAGCAACTTGCGGCACGTGAGCAGGATGTCCTGCTCCTTCTTCAGCTCCGAGTTCGCCGATTTCTTCAGATCGCGCTCGAGCCGTTCGAGGCGGCGTTCGACCACGCCGAGATCCGCGAGGATGACCTCCTCCTCCATCGTCCGCACGTCGCGCGCCGGATCGACGGAGCCCGCCGCATGGGGCACGGACGGGTCGCGAAACATGCGCACGACGTGCAGCAGGGCATCGGCGTTGCGAAACGGTGCGACGTCGAGCAGCGCCGCGGCGCCGGTCTTCGCGCCGCTGGTCCCTCCCATGTCCGCGAATTCGACCGTGGCCGGCGTGTGTTTCTTCGGCTTGAAGAGCTCGGTGAGCTTGTCGAGCCGCTCGTCCGGCACGCGGGAGACGCCGACATTCGCTTCCTGCCGTCCTCCGGTGCGGGGCGCTTCCCGGGCGCTGGTCAACAACTGAAACAGGGCGGTCTTCCCCGAGGCGGGGAAACCGATGAGGCCGGCTCTCAGCATGTCAGATCTGCACATGCTAGCACGCGGCAAGGGGCGAAAATTAAGCGTAAGCCTAAGAGGCTCTACATTTTGCCGTTGACAGAAGCACCCCCGGCTTCTACTATCGCCGTGGATTTTTGTGGAGCGAAGTGGAGTAAACAGACGTGCTCCGGGGCAACTACGCCGCCAAAATCGATGACAAGGCGCGGCTCAAGATTCCGAACGCATTCCGCTCTCTGGTCGAAAAGACCCATGGGACGGAGCTGTTCGTGACGAGCCTGACGGGGGAGTCCGTCCGCATTTATCCAATGCCCGTGTGGCTTGCGCTCGAAGAACGGCTGGCGCGCGCCCCCTCCACGCTGCCGGCACGCAACAGATTTCTCGACCGGGTCAACTACTTCGGCCAGGCCGCGGAGATAGACACGCAAGGGCGCGTGCTCATCCATCAGCGCCTGCGCGAATCGGCGGGAATGAACGGCGAAGTGGATGTGCTCGGCGCCGTGGACCGCCTGGACGTCTGGAACCACGATCGGCTGGTCGCAAAGATGCTCAGCGATCCGTACACCGACGACGACGCGAAAGCGTTGTCGGAATTCGGAATCTGACGATGACTCCCGTGCACGAGCCGGTCATGGTCCGCGAGATTGTCGCGCTGTTCGGCGCGGTCGCGGGCGGCGTGTTCGTGGACTGTACCGTCGGGCTCGGCGGCCACAGCCGCGCGCTGCTCGAGGCCGGCGTCTCGCGCCTCATCGGCCTCGATCGCGATGCCGCTGCGCTGGCGGTGGCGCGCGAGACACTGGCGCCGTTTGCCGACCGCGTCGCGCTGGTCCACGCCGATTATCGCGAGCTCGGACGCGTCCTCGATGAACGCGGCGTCGCGCGCATCTCCGGCGCGCTCGCCGATCTCGGCGTCTCGTCGATGCAGCTGGATGCCGAGGGACGCGGCTTCAGCTTCCGCCGCGACGAACCGCTCGACATGCGGATGGATCAGTCGAGCGGACCGAGCGCTGCCGAGCTGCTGCGCAGCGTCGACGAACAGTCGCTGGCCGACGTGATCTTTCAGTACGGCGAGGAGCGCTACTCTCGCCGCGTCGCCCGCGCGATCGTGACCGCGCGCCGCGAGGCGCCGATTGACACGACCGCAACGCTCGCGGCGATCGTGCGCCGAGCCGTTCCGCACAAAGGGCATCAGCGCATCGATCCGGCGACGCGAACGTTCCAGGCGCTGCGTATCTGGGTCAATCGCGAGCTCGACGGTCTCGACGCCTTTCTCGGCGAGGCGAGCCGCCGCCTGCTCGAGGGCGCCCGGCTGGCGGTGATTACGTTTCACTCGCTCGAGGACCGCATCGTGAAGCACACGTTTCGCGCGCTCGAGAAAACCGGAGAGGGTGTGCGCATTCTGACCAAGCGTCCGGCGCTGCCGAGCGACGAGGAAGTGGCGCGCAATCCGCGTGCGCGCAGCGCCAAGCTGCGCGCGATTGAGAGGTTCGCATGAACCCGATGGACTTCGAGTACGCGATCAAGAAGGACATCCGCAACAACCCGATCGTCCGCGAGGTCGACGAGGCGCGGCAGCGGCAGCTATGGCGCTCGGTCGCCATCGGCTTGTTTCTCGTCGTCGTGCTGCTCTTCTCGGCGTGGCAGCACTTCGAGCTGCTGCGGCACGGGTATCAGATCGAGCGCATGCAGCAGGAGCGCGCCGCCGAAGAAGAGATCAATCGCCATCTGCGCCTCGAGGCCGAGACGCTGCGCGCGCCGCGGCGCATCGAGAAGATCGCCACCGAGCAGCTGCACCTGGTCGCGCCCGCGCGCGGTCAGGCAATCGTGATCGAGCGCGTCACCCCGGCCGCGCCCCCGGAAAAGTCGATCGTCGCCGCCCGGTAACCGGCCCGCATGTTCACCAAGGGGATCAAGAGGGAAGCAGCACCGCTGCACTGGCGTACGACCGTGCGTGCGCGGCTGTTCGCATGCGCGGCGGCCCTCGCCCTGTGGACGACCGCAATCGAAGCGCGACTGGTGTACCTCCAGGTCGTTCAACACGCCGATCTGATGGCGCGCGCCGATCGCCAGCAGATGCGCACGGTGGTGCCGCCGGCCAAGCGCGGGGACATCTTCGATCGGAACGGCCGGCTGCTCGCCTACAGCGTCGACGCCGACACGATCGCCGCGGTCCCGACCGAAATCGACGATCCCGACGAGGTGGCGGCGAAGGTCTGCAGCGCCCTCGACGCGTGCAACGGCGAACGCCGGCAAGCGATTGCCAAGAACCTGTCACGGCGCGTGCCGTTCGCCTACGTGGCGCGGCAGGTAACGCCTGACGAAGCCAGACGCGTGAAGGCCCTCGCGCTTCCCGGCATCACGCTGCTGAAGGAAAGCCGCCGCTATTACCCGAACAGCGAGCTCGCCGCCCACGTCATCGGCTACGTCGGACTCGACAACATCGGTCTGGGCGGCATCGAATCCGCCTACGACTCGCAGATTCGCGGCAGCGCCGGCAAGGTGCTGATTCAGACCGACAACAAGAAGCGCGCGGTATTCAGCCGTGTCGAGCGCCCGGCGACCGCCGGCGCCGGGATCGAGCTGACCATCGATCAGTATCTCCAGTTCGTCGCCGAGCGCGAGCTGCGCGCCGGCATCGAGGCGAACCATGCCGTCGGCGGTACGGCGCTGATCATGGATCCGAATACCGGCGAAATCCTGGCGCTGGCGAACTGGCCGACGTTCAATCCGAATGTCTTTACGCGCGCGGAGGACGATGCGCGCCGGAACCGGGCGATTCAGACGCTCTACGAGCCGGGCTCCACCTTCAAGATCGTCACGGCCTCGGCGGCACTGGAACAGAAAGTGATCAAGCCGGAGTCGATGGTCGACACAAATCCCGGTTCGATCACGTTCCCCGGCCGCAAGCCGATCTACGACACGCACCACTACGGCGTCATCAACTTCACTGACGTGATCGTCAAGTCGAGCAATGTGGGCGCGATCAAAGTCGGCCTGAGGGTTGGGCCGGAGGTGCTCACTCAGTACGTCAATCGCTTCGGCTTCGGACAGACGCTGGCGCCGGACTTCAAAGGGGAGACGGCGGGGATCGTCTGGAGCGCCGATCGGCTCAACGACAGCGCCCTTGCCTCCGTCTCGATGGGCTATCAGGTCGGCGTCACACCGGTGCAGATGGCTACGGCGGTCAGCTCGATCGCCAACGGCGGACACTTGCTCCAGCCGCGGGTGGTGCGCGCGTTCATCAAGGACGGACGCCGGATCGAGGTGCCGCACAAAGAGATGCGGCGCACGATCGATGCGGATACCGCGGCGACGGTGACGGCGATCATGGAACAGGTCGTCGAGCGCGGCACCGCGCGCGCGGCGCAGATCGAGGGCTACACGATCGCGGGAAAGACGGGTACGGCGGCCAAACTGGTCAACGGTCACTACCAGAAATCCGATTACAACGCGTCCTTCGTCGGCTTCGTGCCGTCACGCAAGCCGGCGCTGACGATTCTCGTGGTGATCGATTCGCCGCACGGCAACGGCTACACCGGGGGCGCGGTGTCCGCGCCGGTGTTCAAGCGGATTGCTGAAGCGTCGCTGACCTACCTCGGTGTCGGTCCCAATCTCAATCCGTCGCCTCCGGTTGTGGTGGCGCGTCACGATCCAAATGTCGAGCCCGTGCCGGCGCCGCAACCGGCGAGCGCCGCGAGCGTGCTGTCGGCGACGCTCGAACCGGCGCGAAACGGACTGGTGCCGGATCTCCGCGGCCTGAGCGCGCGCGAAGCGTTGCGTCTGCTGTCGCGCATCGGCATGACCGCGCGCCTGTCCGGCGACGGGTTCGTGATCGATCAGAATCCCGCGCCGGGAGCCGCCTTGGTTCGCGGCGAGTCGTGTGCGTTGATACTCGGCCGCCGCGCCGCCGCTTCGTCCGGGGGCTCGCAGTGACCCTGCGCGATCTTGCCACCCGTCCCGACGTGACGGCCATCGCCTACGACTCGCGCAAGGTCAAGCCTGGCGCCGTATTCGTCGCGCTTCGCGGCGTCAATGCCGACGGCACGCGCTTCGCGCCGCAGGCCATTGCCAGCGGCGCCGTGGCCGTCGTCGCCGAGACGGCCGCCCCCGCCGGCGTGACCGTTCCATGGATTCAGGTGCCGAGCGCGCGCGCGGCGCTGGCCGAACTGGCCGCTCATTTCCATCGCAATCCGAGCGAAGAGCTCACCCTGATCGGTATCACCGGCACGAACGGCAAGACCACCACCTCGTACGTGCTGGCGTCGATCTTCGAAGCCGCAGGCATCAAGTGCGGGCGCATCGGCACGATCGGCTATCGCATCGGCACGCGCGAGCACGACGCGTCGCGTACCACGCCGGAAGCTCCGGAGCTGCAGCAGATGCTCCGCGCCATGGTCGACGAAGGCTGCGGCGCCTGCGTGATGGAAGTGTCCTCACACGCGCTCGCGCTGCGCCGTGCCGACAATCTGCGCTTCGCCGCCGGGATCTTCACCAACCTGACACGCGATCATCTCGACTTCCATGGCGACATGGAAGCGTACTTCGTCGCCAAGCGGCGCCTGTTCGAGATTCTTCCTGACGGCGCGGTCGGCGTGATCAATGTCGACGACCGCCGCGGTCCGGA
>JBKPSE010000220.1:0-6698 GCA_046765855.1 Acidobacteriota bacterium
GTCGTAGAGCTCGCCGAGGCCGCGCCAGGCGGATCGGGCGATCAGCGTCAGGTGGGCACGCAGGGTCACGCTTCGTCTGCCACCGCCGCGGTTCGCGGATCGCGGATGTCGTGCTTCCGCATCTTGCTGTACAGGGTTGGCCGATACAAGCCGAGGATGCTGGCTGCTTCCTGTTTGTTCCAGTTCGTCCGCTGCAGGGTCTGCAGAATCGTCAGCCGCTCGATCTCCGCAAGCGTGTGATGCGGCGGCACCGAAAACGTCGTCGAGGCTGCCTCGTCGCGGATCGACTCGGGCAGGTCCTGCGGCTGCACCTCCGTTCCCTTGGCGACCAGGACCGACCGTTCGATCGCATTCTCCAGCTCGCGCACGTTCCCCGGCCATCGGAAGCGGATCAGCAGCTGGTAGGCCGCGGGCGAAATACCCTTCAGCGACTTGTTGTAGCGGCGGTTGAACTTCTGGAAGAAGTGCGAGCACAACAGCGGAATGTCTTCCGTCCGCTCGCGCAGCGCGGGCACGCGCAGGGTAATCGTATTGATCCGGAAATACAGATCCTCTCGCAGCTTGCCGTCGCGCAGCGCCGCATCCAGATCGATGTTGGTCGCACACACGAGACGGAAGTCGACGCGGACGATCCGGTCGCTGCCGATCGGACGATACTCGCGCTCCTGCAGCACGCGCAGCAGCTTGGTCTGCAGATACGGCGGCATCTCGCCAATCTCATCCAGCAGCAGGGACCCGCCTTCGGCCATCTCGAACAGGCCTTCCTTGTCGGTCTGCGCGCCGGTAAAGGCGCCCTTCTTGTAACCGAACAACTCCGACTCGATCAGGTCCTTGGGGATCGCCGCGCAGTTGATCTTGATGAACGGGCCCTTGGCGCGCTTGCTGTTGTAGTGGATGGCGTTGGCGATGAGCTCCTTGCCGGTGCCGTTCTCCCCTTGAATCAGGATGTTGGCGTCGCTGCCGGCGACGCTCTCGACCAGCTCGAGCACCTCGTGCATCTTCTTGCTCTTGCCGATGATGTTGCCAAAGCGGAACTGCCCCTCGAGCTTCTGCTTCAGCAGCAGGTTCTCGCCGACCAGGTCCCGCCGCTCGATCGCCCGCTCGAGCATGGCCAGGAGCGTATCCGGCTCGATCGGCTTTTCGACGAAGCTGTGCGCCCCACCCTTCATGGCCTCGACCGCCTTGGGCACGCTCCCGTGGCCCGTCACGACGATCACTTCGGTATCGGCATGGGTCTGCTTGAACCGCCGAAGCAGCTCGAGCCCGTCGATGTCCGGCAGCATCATGTCGGTGATGACGACGTCGGGCTTCCAGGTCTTGAAAATCTCCTCGCCGCGCGTCCCGATCATCGCGGTCCGCACCTCATACCCTTCGTGCTCGAGCAGAATCTTCAGCCACTCGATCATCGCGGGCTCGTCGTCGACGGCAAGCACGCGATATTTCTTCTTCGCTGTCGTCATAACGAAGAAGAATATATACACATCGAGCCATTACTGTCCAGATACCAGACATTTGTTCGGAAATACATCACGGCTATAATCGGGGACCGTGGAGCGTCTCGAGTCACACGTCGATCCCAAAAGCGAAGATTTCCGGCAGAACCACGAGCGGATGTCGGCGCTGGTCGCCGAGCTTCGGGAGCGTACCCGGACGACCAAGCAAGGCGGCGGGGAGAAATATCTGCAGCGCCACCGCCAGCAGGGGAAACTCCCGGTCCGGGAGCGGATCGACAAACTGCTCGATCCCGGCTCCCCCTTTCTCGAGTTGTCCGCTCTGGCCGCGTGGGACCTCTATGACAACGACGCCCCGGCCGCCGGGGTCGTGACGGGAATCGGCCGGGTGTCGGGACGCGAAGTGCTCGTCGTGGCGAACGACGCCACGGTAAAAGGCGGCACCTACTATCCGCTGACCGTCAAGAAACACGTGCGCGCGCAGGAGATCGCGCTGCAGAATCGCCTGCCGTGCGTTTATCTCGTCGACTCCGGCGGCGCGTTCCTCCCGCTCCAGGCCGAGGTCTTTCCCGACCGCGATCATTTCGGCCGCATCTTCTTCAACCAGGCCCGCATGTCGGCCGAGCGCATTCCGCAGGTGGCCGTGGTCATGGGGTCGTGCACCGCGGGCGGCGCCTACGTGCCGGCCATGTCGGATGAAACGGTGATCGTGCGCGGCACCGGAACGATCTTTCTCGGCGGGCCGCCGCTGGTGAAAGCAGCCACCGGCGAAGAGGTCACCGCGGAGGATCTCGGCGGCGCCGACGTGCACACGCGCCTGTCCGGCGTCGCCGACTACCTCGCTGAAGACGACGAGCACGCGCTCCGCCTTGCCAGGACGATCGTCTCGACGCTCAACACCAGCAAGCGGATGGCGGTGGAGACGACTACACCGGAAGCGCCGTTCTACGACCCGCGCGAGATCTACGGCATCGTCAACGCCGATACGCGCAAGCCCTACGAGGTGCGCGAACTGATCGCCCGGATGGTGGACGCGTCGCGCTTCGATGAATTCAAGGAGCGCTACGCCACGACGCTGGTCACCGGGTTCGCGCGGCTGCACGGATTCCTGGTCGGCATCGTCGCCAACAACGGCGTGCTTTTCTCCGAGTCGGCGCTCAAGGCGACGCATTTCATCGAGTTGTGCAATCTGCGCCGGATCCCCCTCGTGTTCCTGCAGAACATCACCGGCTTCATGGTCGGGCGGCAGTACGAGCGCGGCGGGATTGCCAAGGACGGCGCCAAGATGGTGCACGCAGTCGCCAATCCGGTGGTGCCGAAGTTCACGGTGATCGTCGGCGGATCGTTCGGCGCCGGCAATTACGGCATGTGCGGACGCGCCTACGAGCCGCGCCTGCTCTGGATGTGGCCCAACGCGCGCATTTCGGTGATGGGCGGCGAACAGGCGGCGGGGGTGCTGACCACGGTCAAGCGCGACCAGCTGGCACGCGAGGGCAAGACGTTCGGTGCCGAAGAGGAAGCCGCGATTCGCGACCCGATTCTCGAGAAGTACGAGCGCGAAGGCTCGCCGTATTACTCGACGGCGCGGCTCTGGGACGACGGCATTCTCGACCCGGCCGAGACGCGGCAGGCGCTGGCGCTCGGCATCTCGGCGGCGTTCAACGCGCCGATCCCGGATGCGCGATTCGGCGTGTTCCGTATGTGACTGTTCACAGGAGAGGGAGACAGGAGAAATCTCTTCCGAGCTCCTGAGCTCCTGTAACGAGACAGCGAATGTCGCTACAAGTCGAAAGTACCGGCAAAGTCGTCAAGGTGACGCTGAACCGGCCCGACGTGCGCAACGCCTTCAACGAGGAGTTGATCGCGCAGCTGACCGCGTGGGCCGAGTCGGTGAAGCCTGACGGCGAAGTGCGCGTGGCGGTGCTGGCTGGCGCGGGAAAGGCGTTCTGCGCCGGCGCGGATCTGACGTGGATGTCGAAGATGGTCCATTACAGCCACGACGAGAACGTGCGCGACGCGCGGGCGATGGCGCGCATGTTCGAGGCGCTGGACACGCTGCCGATTCCGTTGATCGGGCGCATACACGGGGCCGCGCTGGGCGGCGGCGTCGGCCTGGCGGCGGTGTGCGACATCGTCGTCGCCGCGCAGGACGCGATGTTCGCGTTCACCGAGGTGAAGCTCGGCATCCTTCCCGCGGTCATTTCTCCATACACGATTGCCAAGATTGGACGTTCGGCCGCGCGCGAGCTGTTTCTGACCGGCGCGCGCTTCTCGGCGTCGCGCGCCCAGGAGATCGGACTCGTGCACGCCGTCGGCGAGGAGCAGGAGCTGGATCGGATGGTCGCGAAGTACGTCAACGATCTGATGACGTCGGGTCCGCAAGCCGCGGCCGCCGCCAAGCGCCTGATCGCCGACGTGTCCGCCGCGACGCGGACCGCGGCAACCGAGTACACCATCGACGCCATCGCGGAGCGGCGCGTGTCGAGCGAAGGACAGGAAGGCATGGGCGCGTTCCTCGGCAAGCGCCCGCCGTCCTGGATCGCCTGATGGCCGCCATCCGCCGCCTTCTGATCGCGAATCGCGGCGAAATCGCGCTGCGCATCATTCGCGCCTGCCGCGAGCTCGGCATCGAAGCGGTCGCGGTCTACTCGGACGCCGACATGCGCGCGCCGCACGTGCTCGCCGCCGACGCGGCGCTGCGCATCGGTCCTGCCGCGGCCGCCGAAAGCTACCTCAATATCCGCGCGGTCATCGACGCCGCCGTTCAGGCAAAGGCCGACGCCGTTCATCCGGGCTACGGGTTCCTCTCCGAGCGCAGCGCGTTCGCCGCGGCGTGCGAGGAGGCTGGCCTGACGTTCGTCGGACCTCCGGCGGAAGCGATCGAGCGCATGGGATCGAAGATCGCCGCCCGCGCACTGATGCAGAAGGCCGGCGTCCCGGTCGTGCCGGGACGCACACCCGCGGATCAGACCGACGCCGGAATTGCCGCGGCGGCAAACGATATCGGTCTGCCCGTGTTGATCAAGGCATCCGCCGGGGGTGGCGGCAAAGGCATGCGCGCCGCCCGCGATGCCGCCGCGCTCGCGGAAGCGATTCCGGCCGCGCGGCGCGAGTCGGAAGCGGCGTTCGGCGACGGCACGCTCTACATCGAACGGCTGATCGAGCGGCCCCGACATATCGAGGTCCAGATCTTCGCCGACAGCCACGACAACGTCGTCCACCTCTTCGAGCGCGAGTGCTCGATTCAGCGGCGGCACCAGAAGATTATCGAAGAGAGCCCGTCGATGGCGCTGACGCCGGGTCTGCGCGCGCAGATGGGGAAAGCGGCTGTCGCGGCGGCACGCGGCGTCGGCTACCGGAATGCCGGCACGGTCGAATTCC
Source organism: Acidobacteriota bacterium (assembly GCA_046765855.1). Classification (GTDB taxonomy): domain Bacteria; phylum Acidobacteriota; class Vicinamibacteria; order Vicinamibacterales; family 2-12-FULL-66-21; genus JAICSD01. The sequence continues at coordinate 4,833 of JBKPSE010000220.1, forward strand.
TGCTCGAAGGCAAGGGAGAGTGGGCCAGCTTCTATTTTCTCGAGATGAACACCCGGCTGCAGGTCGAGCATCCGGTCACCGAGCTGGTGACGGGCACCGATCTCGTTCGCGCACAGCTGCAGGTCGCGATGGGTGAGCCGCTTGCGTGGACGCAGGACGCGCTCGATCAGCGCGGCCACGCAATCGAGTGCCGCGTCTACGCGGAAGATCCGGCGAACGGATTCCTGCCGCAGGCGGGAACGCTGCAGCTGTATCGCGAGCCATCAGGCCCCGGAATCCGCGTCGACAGCGGGGTCGCCGAAGGTACCGAGGTGCCGGTCCAGTACGATCCGATGCTCGCCAAGCTGATCGCGTTCGGCGGCGATCGGAACGCGGCCATCGGCCGCGCCGTGGCGGCGCTGCGCGCCTTCCCGATTCTGGGCGTGCGCACGAACGTCGCGTTCCTGATCAATGTGCTGCAGCATCCGCTTTTCGTTGCCGGCGAGCTTCACACGGGCTTCGTCGACGAACATCTCGCGGCGCTGCTGCACACGGAGGAGCCCTCGCCAGTTGTGCGTCAGGCTGCGGCCTTTGCGCAGGTTCAGCCTGCGACGCCTTCGCCGGCCGCGAACCCCGCCGCGCCGGCGGCGCCGCCGGATCCGTGGTCCGATCTGCAGGGCTGGGGCCGTTGACGGCAGGCGTCGCGCCCGGTCTCGCGCCTGGCGAGCTGATCGTCAGCGACGGGCAGCGCATTCAGCGCGTTTATGCGCTGAATGTCTCGGGCAGGACGTGGGTTTTTCACGAAGGCGTCACCTACGAGATCGGCGAGGATGCTCCGGCACGCAAACCCGCGGGCGTGCACGAGACGCTGACCGCGCCGATGCCGGCGACCGTGATCAAAGTCACCGTTCAGCAGGGCGCCCGCGTGCGGCGCGGCGACGTGCTGGTGCTGCTCGAGGCGATGAAGATGGAGCTGCCGCTGCGCGCGCCGTCGGACGGTACCGTCATCGCGATCAACTGCCGCGATGGCGAGCTGGTGCAGCCGGGCGCCGCGCTGATCGAGCTCGAATGAACCTGCCCCGCCGCGTGCGCATTGTCGAAGTCGGACCGCGCGACGGCCTGCAGAACGAGCCGGCGGCGATCGCGACGGCGGACAAGATCGCGTTCGTCGACGCGCTGAGCGCCGCGGGACACCGCACGATCGAAGTCAGCGCGTTCGTCAGCCCGAAGTGGGTTCCGCAGATGGCGGATGCGGCTCAGGTCTTCGCCGGCATTGCGCGCAGGCGGGAGACAAAGTACACGGCGCTCGTCCCGAATCTCGCCGGCCTAGAGCGAGCGATTTCCGCCAAGGTCGACGAGATCGCGATCTTCGCGGCCGCGTCCGAATCGTTCAGCCGCAGGAACATCAACCAGGGCATCGATCAATCGCTCGACAGCTATCGCCAGGTGTGCGACGCGGCGCGGACCGCGCAGCTGCCCGTGCGCGCCTACGTCTCAACGGCGTTCGGCTGTCCGTTCGAGGGTGCGGTTGATCCCGCCGCGGTCGCTCGCGTCGCCGCGGCGCTCGTCGAGATGGGGGCGTACGAGGTCGCGATCAGCGACACCATCGGCATCGCCCATCCGGGTCAGGTCCCCACGGTCGTCGATGCGGCCGCGGCCAAGGTGCCGCTGAACAAAATCGCGTTGCACTTTCACGACACGCGCGGCACGGCGCTGGCCAACGTGCTCGCCGCGCTGCAGCTCGGGATTGCGACGTTCGACGCCTCCGCCGGCGGCCTCGGCGGCTGCCCGTACGCGCCGGGCGCGTCGGGGAACCTCGCCACCGAGGACGTGGTCGCGATGCTGCACGCGATGGGCGTGGCCACCGGCATCGATCTCGACAAGCTC
>JBKPSE010000221.1:0-7351 GCA_046765855.1 Acidobacteriota bacterium
CAACAAGACGTCAGTCCGGCGGTCTTTGCCGAGCTGCGCTGGCGCTCAATCGGACCACCGCGATCCGGCTACGTCTCCGCACCAGCGGGCATTCCGGGCGATTCGACGACGTATTACGTCGGCCTCCCTGAAGGCGGCGTGTGGAAGACGACCAACGCGGGCAACACTTGGAGGCCGATCTTCGACGACGTGCATGTCGCGTCGATTGGCGCCGTTGCCGTCGCCGCTTCGGACCCGAACATCGTTTATGTCGGGACCGGAAATCAAAGCAGCTGGTCGTTCACGACCGGCAAAGGCGTCTACAAATCGCAGGATGCGGGAAAGACCTGGACGAACATCGGCCTCGGCCGCTCGCAGTACATCGGCGGCATCGTTGTCGATCCGCGCGATCCGAACCACGTGCTGGTCGCGGTGCTCGGCCCTCGCGCGCCTGGCGCGGGACGCGGCAGCACGGAAGCGGCGCCGGACGGGGAGCGCGGCGTGTATCGCACGACGGACGGCGGTGCACGGTGGACGCGCGTGCTTCCCGCCGACGGCAGCGCCGCTGCGTCGGATGTCTATGGCGACTACCGCGATCCGCAGATCGTCTACGCGCTGCTCGCGACGACCAGCCCGGGCGCGTATCGATCCGCGGACGGCGGGGCGACGTGGCAGCCGGTTGCATCGCGAGGCCTGCCTGACGGCGCGCGCATCACGTCGATGGCAGTCGCCTCGGGAACCCGCGGACGGCGCCTCTACGCAGTCGCCGGCGTCGGCGGCGGCCGCGGCGCCGGTGCGAATCGCGCACTGTACCGATCCGACGATGGCGGGGACTCGTGGACTTTCGGCACGCGCGAACTCGCCAGCGCAGGTGGAAAGATGTATGCGGATCCGCAGGATCCGGATGTCGTCTACCTGATGGGGACGGCGATCTACCGCTCGACCGATGGCGGTCGGCACCTCGCGGCGTTCTGGGGCGCCCCGAGCGGCGCCGATCCGCGTTTCCTGTGGATCGACCCGACCAACTCGAAGCGCATGATCTCCGGCGTCGATCAGGGCGTCGCGATATCAATGGACGGCGGCGCATCGTGGACGCCGTACTACGGCCTGGTCAACGGCCAGTTCTACCGCGTGGCGACCGATTACGACTTTCCATATCACGTCTGCGGTCCGCAGCAGGACTCGGGGACCGCGTGCGTCCGCAGCCGCAGTGACTTCGGCGAGATCCGCCCGAACGACTGGTACTCGCCGGGCGGGTTCGAGAACGGCTTCCTGATCGCCGATCCGCTCGACAAGCGTTACATGTACACGCAGGGCTGGTATCACGTCTTGCGGCGATTCGACCGCACGACCAACCAGGTCGTCGTCCTGTATCAGCCGACGCCGGAAGATCGCTTCGGCGGCGCGCCGCCGCTGGCGTTCTCCCGCGACGGACGGACTCTGTTCATGGCCGCTCAGCACGTGATGGCGTCCAACGATCGCGGCATCACGTGGCGGACGATCAGTCCGGATCTGGCGGCGCCGCGCGGCGTGGAATTGCCGCCGGGCGCGGCCGCCGGCGGCGGTAGCGTCAGCGGTCCGGCTCCCGGCGGATCGATTCAGGCGCTGGCGTTGTCCCCCGTCAACCCGGCTGTCATGTGGGCAGGCACGAGCACCGCGCTGGTGCACGTGACGCGCGACGGCGGCAAGAACTGGACGAACGTCACGCCGCCGAATCTTCCGCCCGGCGCGGTCAACATCATCGACGCCTCGCACGCCGACGCCGGCCGCGCCTACGTCGCGTTCCTGTCGCGCGACGCGCGCCCGCACATCTATCGCACGTCGGACTACGGCTCGTCGTGGCAGGAAATCGCCGCCGGTCTGCGCGAAGGGGAAGTCGTCCGTGTCGTCCGCGAAGACCCCAAGGATCCGGATCTGGTTTATGCCGGCACCGTCACCGGCGTCTACGTGTCGTTCGATCGCGGCGGCCGTTGGCAGTCCCTGCAGTTGAATCTGCCGACCACAGTCGTCAGCGATCTCACGATCCACGACAGCGACGTCGTGATTTCCACCTACGGACGCGGCTTCTGGATTCTCGACAATGTGTCGCCGCTGCGTCAGGCACGCGCTGTCGACGCCTCGGTGACCGCGCCGCTGCTCTTCAAGCCGGAACCGGCGTCGCGTATCCGATGGGACAACACACAGGACACGCCGCTGCCGCCCGAGATGGTCGTGGGCGAAAATCCGCTCGAGGGGGCGGTGATCGATTACTATCTGCCGTCCCCCGCGGCCGGAACAGTGACGTTGACGATCGCCGACGCATCCGGCGCGATCGTTCGCGAGTATTCAAGCGTCCCGCCGCCGCCCGATCCGACGATGGCGAACGTCCCCGAATACTGGTTGGCGCCGGTCAAGGGGTTGCCGTCGTCCGCAGGCATGCACCGCGTGAACTGGGATCTGCGCTATTCGGATCCGCCGACACTGAATTACGGCTACGGCGGCACCGCACTCGACTACCGCGAATACACGTTGAGCTGGCACGCGATTCCGGGCAAGACCCCGCGCACGACGCTGCTGGGACCGATGGTGTTGCCTGGGACGTACTGGGTGAAGCTGACGGCGAACGGCCACACCTCCACGCAGCCGGTCGTCGTCGTGCAGGATCCGCGGATCACGATCAGTCCGGCGGCGTTGACCGCGCAGTTCCGATTGCAGCAGCGGATGGTGGCGGGGCTTGCGGCGACTTATCACGCGATGAACTACATCCAGAAGGTGCGAGCGGCGCTCGCCTCGCGAAGCGGCGGCACGCCCGCCGATGCGCTCGACTCCGCTCTGGCAGCGCTGGCCAGCGGTCCCGCCGGATTCGGGATCGCACACCGCGATCTCGGCCGGCGTCTCAACGATCAGCTCGTCGCGGACATGGAGCCCACGCCAAGCGTCGTGGCCGGCGTCGACCTGCCGTGCGCGTCGATTGACAGGGCGCTCGACGAGCTGCGGCGGCTGCAATCCACCGCCATCGCTCAAGCGGGAGCGGCGTTGCCGTCCTGGACGCCGCCCACCGCGCCGGCGTGCGGGATGAAGTAGTCGATATCCTTACGCGGCGCCTTCGTGCTCGAGCAGATACTCCGCGGTGCACGCGGTCGATAGTGCGCCGATCAGATACCACGCCAGTGTCATCGCCTGGTTGGAGCGCTGCCAGCTGCGGGGCGCCGGGCCGAGTCCCATCCGCTGCGGCAGGACGAGCGCGCCGATTCCCGCAGCGAGCCCGAGCGTGATCGCGCGCGTCCACATAGCCGCGTCGCGGCCGCAGGCAATCAAGGAGTAATAGGCGGAGTTCGCGATCAGATCCCCGGCGAGGGCGATCCGGTAGAGCGAACGCTCAGGAGGCGGAGTGCGGCCCAGGGCTTCCACCGTCTTGACGACGGCCCGCTCGCCGACCACGTCCATGCGCGGGGCCGAGGTGGTGACGCGCCGGGCGAGCTGATGAACGGCAGTCAAAGCAGCTGCGCCGGCGACGCCGGCGAGCAGGGATGTGCTCCAGTTGCGGACCAGTGATTCTTGCATAGGGCGATGGCTGCAACTCGGGTTCCAGCGGCACGCCCTCATGGAGGCAACACACCCGCACAGCACGCGGACCGCCGACGATCCCGCGAACTGCGCGGCGCCTGGTCATCCTCCCTCTGTCTTCATCGATCTGCCTGTTGCCAGCAGGAGTCGCAAGGCATCGGCGGCGCGCTTGATCTGCACCGATGTCTTGCGCGCGCCGACGAGATCGCCATCCTCCAGCGCCGCCATCAGCACGCCGAGGCACTGCGCGATCTCAGCCGCGTACTCTCCGGCTTCGGCCTGGAGCTCTGGGGTGAGCGCACGAAGATCGGTGGCGCGGCGGCCGCCGCGGTGGACGCGCCGCCGATCGGGTCCATCTTGCCGAGAGTTCGAATCGTTGTCCGTCACGTCAGGTTCTCGCGCCATTCCCGGGCGCAGCGGCGAGTGTATGCCCTGACTCGCTGCTTCCACTCGACGGTTCGTTGCCGTCAACGGCAGTGTACCCGAACATGAGCGTTGGACGCGCATGTCACTTTTTACAGCTACGACGTGACGGGCGAGATGAGGGCATCTGATCGATCGGCTGTGAATTCTGGGGGCGTTCGACCTACGACGGCGGGAGAACTGGCGGTACAACGATGTGCGTCCTGGCGTTCGCGTGCGGACGGGACGAACGCCAGGTTGCGGTTCGCTTACCCGGCGCTGGACGCCGAGTAGCTGCGCGCCGACTACTTCTTCTGTTCCGATCGATTCGTCGCGGATCCCTCCTGAATCTCGAGACGGCGAGCCCGCGTCGACTGCGGCGGCGCCGGTATGGTCACTTCGAGCACGCCATCCTTGAATGACGCCTTCGCCTGGTCGACCATCGCGCCTTCGGGCAGCGCGATTGAGCGCGAGAAGCTGCCGTAAGTGCGCTCGGAGCGATAGATGCCCTCACGCTCGGTCTGTTCCTCCTGTCGCCGTTCGCCGGAGATGGTGATCTCGTTGTCGGTCACGTCAATGTGAATGTCCTCGCGCTTCAGACCCGGCAGGTCGGCTCTGACGACCAGCTCGTTGTTGCGCTGGTAGACCTCGATTTCCGGCGCCCAGACCCGAGAGGACTGCAGCGACGACGCCCACTGCCGGCTTCCGCCCCACGGCGTCAGCCCGCGGCTTCCGAAACCAAAGTCTTCGAACAGACGGTCCATCTCGTCGGCGAATCGATCGAAGACGTTGTGCGGACTGCTGTAGCGGCTCAGTTCGCGACGGCCGGCCGCTTGCCCTTCGTGCGGCGTGATCTGTGTTGTTCTATCCGCCATGTCGTTCCTCCTTTCTGCTCAGTTTCATGTCAATGCGCGCGTGTAAATTCCGAAACAGCCGACGGCACCGGATGCAGGGAATTGGCGCGGATAGCGCGCAGCGTTTCGGAATTCGGCGTGTTCTCGCCAGGGATCACGCAAATTGCGTGCGCGCCAGGTGCGCGCCGCGTCAGCCGATCTTCTTGCCCGCGTCGTAGAGGCTGACGTGAACCGCCTTGACGAGCAGATCCGGATCGAACGGCTTCCTGAGCAGCGTCACGCGCGTGTCCTGCTTGAATTCCCACTCGGTGACTGCCGCGCCGGTGATGACGATCACGGGAGCGGCGCTGTTGGGCGTCTGATCGCGCATGGCCGCAAGCACCTGGTAGCCGTTGACCCAGGGCAGCACGAGGTCGAGGACGACGGCGTCGAAGGATTGTTCCTGCAGGACCGCGATCGCCTCGGTCCCCGTCGATGCGACGGTCACGACGTAGCCTGCGTCCTCCAGCGATCGCTGCAGCAGGGTGCGGAGAGCTTGATCGTCTTCTACAACGAGGACGCGGGCAGGGTGAAGCGCGCGAGGCACGGCGCTATCCGCGGTGTGCGGCATCTGGGCGCGTGATTCTATCAGCGTAACGTCGGGACTTCATTCCTTAATTGGCGCGAGTTTGCCGCCGTGTAGGAGGAACACTGACAAATGCGGCGAAGCTTTTCGCTCTAACCCGCGCGCCGGCCGATGACCGTCACGAGGCCGATCGGCAGATCCTCGCCGCCGAAGGAGGAACCAAGGGTCGCCTCGACGCCCCACTCGCGAAGCAGGTTCGGAACGTACGACGTGTCGATCAGGACATTCTCGTGCCGTTCGTCGTCGCGGCGCCACGTACCATCATCGCGACGCACGAACGTCGTCATGTCCCGAACGAACCGATCCGGCGCGGGAGCGGAGAACCTGGTCACCAGTACCCAATCGTCGTTGACGGACGTGAACGGCGCCGCGTCGCGCCGGGCTTCACCCCAACGCAGATCGCAGATGTCGAGCGCGAGGACGCCGCCAGGGCGCAGCGCGGCGCAGATTGCGCGGAGCGCGTGCCGGATCGCCGACTCGTGCGGCAGGTAATTGAGGACGTGACCGATCGACACGACAGCGTCCGCTGCAGGAATCGGGTCATCTGGAAGTACCAGCCGGCGGAAATCTTCGACACCCGGCGCCTGAACGCGCGCGAGCTCCAACATTGCCGGCGACGCGTCGGTGGCGATCACCCGGTGACCAGCCTCCGTCAGGTGGCGTGTCAGATGACCGCTGCCACAGCCGAGTTCGACGACGAGGCCGTCGCGGTCGCGGACAGGCGCCAGCAGGTCGAGCACTCCACGAGCGCATGCCTCCGCATGGAATCCAAACCCCAGATGATGCACACGCGCCAGATCGCTCCGGTAGTACGGACGGTCGCTCTCACTCACGCTGGACTCTCCGCGCCGACAAGGGCTACGACGCCGTGGAGCGGCCGGACAGGTGGTTGTAGAGCCAGGCGCGCGCAAACACCCAGTCACGTTTGAGCGTGGACAGGGAAATCCCCAGCGCGCCGGCGGCTTCCTCCTCGCGCAGCCCGCCAAAGAAACGCATCTCGACCACCTTGCACGCGCGCGCGTCGACGGCTTCGAGCGCGCCGAGCGCCTCGTCGATCGCGAGCACGTCCTCGTCGACGCTGGCGGCGGCGAGTTCCTCATCGCTCAGGGCAACGCGGATACCGCCTCCGGGTCCCTTCACGGCGTTGCGCCGCCGCGCGTAGTCGACCAACGCACGGCGCATCTGCGTCGCCATCAGCGCGACGAGATGATTGCGGTCCTGCACCGGCACGTCGCTCGCGCCGAACAGGCGCAGCCACGCCTCGTGAATGATCTCCGTCGTTTGCAGGGTATGGGCCTTGCGCTCGCCCGAGAGATAGCGGCGCGCCAGACGCCGTAATTCCGGATAGACGGCAGCGATCAGATCGGCTTCGGCGGAGGCATCGCCGCCGCGGGCGCGAGCGATCAGCTCGTGGGTAGGGAAATCAGCCACATGTTCGACGAGGAGCGTCCTTCAGTATACTCTCCCGGCATTTTCCGATGCCCTTGGGTGCTCATCCATCTGGCGAGCGTGAGCTGTTCGAACAGGCGATAGCCGTCGCGCCCGGCGAACGCGACGCGTTCCTCGAGCAGCACTGTCCGGACGCCGGACTGCGCGCGCGTGTCCGCGCGCTGCTGGACGCTCACGAACGGGCGGGCGCGCGCTTCCTCTCGCGATCGGCAAGCGAACTGGCGGCCGCGGCCATCGGCCGTGCCGGCCGCCGTCTCGGCGCGTATCGGATCGTCCGTCCCCTCGGGCACGGCGGCATGGGCGCCGTCTATCTCGCGACGCGGGCCGACGACGAGTTCAGCAAAGAGGTGGCAATCAAGGTCGTCGCCGCGCCGATCGGCGACGAGGATTTGATCCGGCGCTTCCGTCGCGAGCGGCAGATTCTTGCCGGCCTCGAGCACCCGCTGATCGCGCGGCTGCTCGACGGTGGCACCACCGACGAAGGGCTGCCCTATCT
>JBKPSE010000222.1:0-7358 GCA_046765855.1 Acidobacteriota bacterium
TGAGCGAACGCGTGGTGCAGACCACCACCGAGATGAGCGGCCGTGCCGTCCTCGAGGGCGGCCGCAGCGGCGGCAATGGTGCCGCCGACCATCAGACGGAATGCGTCGGCCACCTCGGGCGCCCACGGCAATTCGAGCGTCGCAACCTCCTCGGCGGTAAGGGTGTTGTCGTGCAGCTTGCGCAGGTACTCGCTCCCGTGCACCAGGGCGAGGTCGTCCCACGCCGCGATGGCTGGCTCGATGGTCGGCTGCGCAAGCCGTTCGGCAATGAGCCGGTACTTCGAAGTCGGCCAGATGTGGCCGGGGAGCGGAATTTCGTAGCGCGGTGAGTAGAAGACCCTCACGCCACGGGCTGTGCGTCGGACGCGATCGGCATCGGCGAACTCGTCTGACGCGCGTCGGGCAGCAGCGCGATGGCCACGACTTCCGCGATTTCGCTGACGAACTGGATCCTCAGCTCGCTGCGGAGCTCCTCGGTGAGGTCTTCCTTCACGTTTTTCTCGTTCTGCCGCGGCAGGATCAGTTCGGTGATGCCGTGGCGGCGCGCCGCCAGCACCTTTTCCTTGATGCCGCCGACCGGCAGCACGCGTCCGGAGAGCGAGATCTCTCCGGTCATCGCGATGTCGCCCCGTACCGGACGTCCGGTGAGCTCCGACGCCAGCGCACACACCATGGTGACGCCAGCCGACGGCCCGTCCTTCGGCACCGCGCCGGACGGCACGTGCAGGTGGATCTCCGCGTCCTTGTAGAACGCCGGATCCACGCCGTAGTGCTGCGCGTTCGCGCGGAACCACGACAAGGCGGTTCGAGCCGACTCCTTCATCACGTCGCCAAGATGTCCGGTCAGCGTCAGCGACCCGCCGCCCTGCATGCGGGACGCTTCGACGAACAGCACTTCCCCGCCCGCCGGCGTCCACGCAAGGCCGACGGCAACGCCGGGGTCCTTGGTGCGGTTCTCGATCTCTTCATCGAGGAACGTGGGCGCGCCGAGCATCTCGACCACCGCTTCCGGCGTGATCGCGACTTTCGACAGGTCGCCTTCGGCGCGGCGGCGCGCCACCTTACGGCACAGCGCCCCGATCTCGCGTTCGAGGTTGCGCACGCCCGCCTCTCGCGTGTAGCCCCGGATCACGGCGCTGATGGCCGGGGTGCTGAACTCGACCTGTTCGGGCGTCAGCCCGTGGTTCTTCACCTGCTTGGCGATCAGGTGTTCGAAGGCGATCTTGAGCTTCTCCTCTTCCGTATAGCCGGCGAGCTCGAGCACTTCCATCCGATCCCGCAGCGGCGGCGGAATCGGATCGAGCACATTCGCCGTCGTCAGGAACAGCACCTCGGAGAGGTCAAAGGGAACGTCGAGATAATGATCGCGGAACGTATTGTTTTGTTCCGGATCGAGGACCTCGAGCAGCGCCGATGCCGGGTCGCCACGGAAGTCGGACCCCAGCTTGTCAATTTCGTCGAGGATGAACACCGGGTTCTTCGATTCGGCACGGCGGACGCCCTGGATGATCTGTCCGGGCAACGCGCCGATGTAGGTCCGACGATGGCCGCGGATTTCCGCCTCGTCACGCATTCCGCCAAGCGACACCCGGACGAACTTGCGCCCCATGGAGTTGGCGATCGAGCGCGCGAGCGACGTCTTTCCCACTCCAGGAGGGCCGAGGAAACAGAGAATCGGCCCTTTCACGTCCGGGTTGAGCTTGCGGACCGCCAGATACTCGAGCACGCGGTCCTTGACCTTCTCGAGGCCGGAATGATCGGCGTCGAGGACCTGCTTGGTGTGCTTCAAATCGATGGAATCTTCGGTCCGCTTGGACCAGGGAAGGGCGACCAGCCAGTCGACGTAGGTGCGTGACACCGTATATTCCGCCGCGGCGACCGGCATCTTCGAGAGCCGGTCGAGCTCCCGCAGCGCTTCCTTTTTGACCGGCTCCGGCATCCCCGCCGCGTCGATCTTGCCGCGGAGCTCCTCGATCTCCTTCGCCTGCTCGTCCCCTTCGCCGAGCTCCTTCTGGATGGCCTTCATCTGCTCGCGCAGGAAGTACTCGCGCTGGTTCTTGCCGACTTCGGACTGTACCTGCGACTGGATGCGCGATCCGAGCTCGAGCACTTCGAGCTCCTTGATCAGGATCCGGTTGAGCGCATCCATCCGCGCGCGCACGTCGAGCGTCGAGAGAATCTCCTGCTTGATCGGCGTACCGATCGTAGCGAGACTCGACGCGATGAAATCCGCGAGCTTGCCGGGATCGACGATGTTCGCGGCAAGCGTCTGGAGGTCGTCGGAGAGGAGCGGCGAGAGCGATACGACCTGCTGGAAATTGCTCTTGATGTTGCGCTGCAGCGCGTCGATCTCGAGGCGGTCCTCGTCGCGCAGTTGATCGGGCGCCGCGGTCACCTCGGCGCGCAGATACGGACGGCTCTGCACGATGCGATCGAGCGTGACGCGCTCGACCCCCTGAACGATCAGCCGCAGGCTGCCGTCAGGCAGCTTGAACATCTTGTGGATGTGGGTGATGGTCCCGACCGGATAGGGGTCGTCCTGCAGCGGCTCTTCCGTCGAGGCTTCACGCTGGGTGAAGACGCCGATCAGACGGCCGGCGCCGTTGGCTTCCTCGACCAGGCGTACCGAGGCCTCGCGGGCGACCGCCAGCGGCATGAATGAATTGGGGAAGAGAACGGTGTCGCGGAGCGGCAGGACCGGCAGTTCTGGAGGGATCTGGAACGGCCGGTCAGGCTCCGACGACTCGATGGCGGGATGGTCCTGATCCGGATCGCTCATATCGGGAAATCTGAAATCTGGGTAATCGGGTAATCGACTACCCGATTACCCGATTGAGAGATTACCCGATTTCGTCACCCCTGCATGTCGATGAAGAGCGACGCGGCGCCGCGGCGCTGCGCCATCAGGCGATCGCGCTGCTGCTTGACCTCGCGCGCCTCTTCACAGTCCTTGCAGCGGACCGCGAACGGCAGCGCCCGCAGGCGCTTCTCGCTGATTTCCTCGCCGCACTCGAAGCAGTAGCCGTAGGTGCCCTCTTCGAGGCGGTGCAGCGCTTCGTCGATCTTGTTGAGCGTCTCCGCCTTCATCTGGATGAGGGCGAATTCGATTTCGTCCTGGATGTCCAGCTCGGAGCTTTCCGCGGCGTCCAGCACGCCCTGGCCCGGGTCCCCCGTGCCCTCGGCGCGGACGTCGCGCATCCGCCCCTGGACTTCGCTCATGATCTCGCGGCGGCGCTCCTCGAGGATCCCCTTGAGTTCGTCGTACCGTGAGTTATGACCAGTCATATGAGTCCGACTCCTTTCCGTCTCCGTCGCAGACTCCCAACAGAAGTCGGAAGCCGTTATGCAATGAAATTGCCAGTTATGAAGCCCTGCAGTTTAACGCATTTTCGCCGCTGTCGCAAGCCGCCACGGTGCGGATTGGAGTTTTAGACGCCGGTAAGGGGGGATTCGGTTCTCGCCGGCGTCCTGAAAAGGGGACTTATTGAAGCAATTTCGAGGCTGGGGTGGCGGTCCGAAGCAATTTTTCGTACTTGCGCAATATGTCGGGCTTGGTCGACCCCGTTCGTTCACTCACGTCGGCCAGCACATCCATATATCCGACGAATCGCCGCGCCAGCTCGCCAAACACCTCGCCGAACGCGTCTGAGTCGCGCCGGCTGAGGGAACCATAGGCGTACTCACCCATCGACACGTAGTAGTCGACGTCGACGACTTGCCGCCGCAGGCTGTCGGAGAAGAACCCCGAGGTGAAGAGCGAGAAATCGCCCAGATTCCGCAGCCGGGCGCGCTGCTCCATGCCTCCGCTTTCGAGGGCTCGGGCAAGTCGGAAGGCAAGGGGAACGGAGAGGTCGTCGTGGAACGGGATGCGTCGATCCGGCTGCATGAATCTGCACAGCAGGTCGACCAGGTAGTACGACGTGAGCTCGCTCGCGCGGAGGTGCTGGCGAGAGAGCGCGGACTCGACGAGTCCTTTGAAGTATTCGGCCGGTGTCTGCTCCTGTAGGAGCGGATCGCCCATCCTCACCTCCTGGCTATTAGGTCAGGCAGCAAAGGTTGTACCCTGCGAATATGGCGGATTATAAACGAATCCGGTATAATCAGCGTTTCTCTGTCACGGTTTTGGAGTTCTTATATGGCGAAGCGCTGCGAAGTCTGTAACAAGGGTCCGGTGGTCGGGCGGAACGTCAGCCACGCGCACAACGTCACCCCCCGCCGGTTCGAGCCGAACCTGCAGCGGGTCCGTGCGGTGGTCAACGGGGGTATCAAGCGGCTCCGCGTGTGCACGCGCTGCCTGCGGTCGGGCAAGGTCGTGAAGGCGGCGTAGCCGCGGACGAGAGGGATTGAGCCGCGGAACGCGGCAAATCGAGCCACGGAATCCAGCCGCGGAATCCGCGGAACGCACGGGATTATCCAGCCGCGGAACACGCGGACCACGCGGGAAATGGAGCCGCGGAATCCGCGGAGAACACGGAATAATCCAGCCGCGGAACACGCGGAGCACACGGGATTATTCAGCCACGGAATACGCGGAACACACGGAATAATCCAGCCACGGAATACGCGAAACACGCGGAATAATCCAGCCGCGGATTACGCGGAACACACGGAATATCCAGCCGCGGAGTACGCGGAGCACACGGAATCCAGCCACGGAGTACGCGGAGCACACGGAATCCAGCGGCGGAACAGGCGGTCTAGACGGATCAATGAGAAACGCGATTACCAGCCCGGACGCCCCCGCGGCGATTGGCCCGTACTCCCAAGCCGTCAAGGCGGGTCCCTTCCTTTTTCTGTCGGGTCAGATCCCCCTCGATCCGGCGACCGGTCAACTCGTGCCGGGCGGCATCGAGGCGCAGACTCGCCAGGTGTTTTCGAACATCGAGGCGATCCTGAAAGCCGCAGGTCTTTCGTTCGACGCCGTCGTCAGCGCCACTGTCTACGTCGCCGACATGAACGACTTTGGTAAGGTGAACGAGATCTACGCGACGCACTTCTCATCGCCTGCGCCGGCTCGAGCCACCGTGCAGGTGGCGCGGTTGCCGAAAGACGCGCTGGTTGAAATCCAGGTAACAGCCAGCATTGAGCTTCTGAGCTGACAGCCGGTTTCCGCCGACTCAGCGCGTGGCCCGTTCCACGTCTACTACACCCTCGACTCCACGCAGCGCCTTTACGACTTTCTGCAGGTGTTTCACGTCGCTGATCTCGACGGTCATGTCGATGCGGCCGCGCGAGTCGGCATCTGACGTCGCCTCGACGTTTCGGATGTTGGTGTTGATGCCGGCGATCTTCGATGTGACGTCGGCGAGGATGCCCTTTCGATCTTCGACCTGAAGGCTCAGCCTCACCGTGTAATGCGACGCGTCGGTTCCCTTGTCCCACTCGACGTCGATCCTGCGCTCGGGGTCGTAGAGCAGATTGACGACGTTCGAGCAGGCGGCGGAATGGACCGAGACGCCTTTGCCGCGGGTGATGTAGCCGACGATCTTCTCGCCGCGGATCGGGTTGCAGCAGCGCGCGCGAAACACCATGAGATCGTCGAAGCCGCGCACCTTGATCTTGTCTTCGGCCGGGCCGAGCACGCGGCGCACGACCGACGCGACCTGCGCGATCGGACCGGCTTCCGGCGTTTCCTTCAACTGTTCCTGCGGTACGAGCTTCGCCAGAACCGGCTTGACCGCGAGCTTGCCGTAGCCGAGCGCGGCGAACAGCTCCTCCGCCTTCTGATATCCGTAGTCGCTGAGCGCCTGCGCGAATGCCGGCCCGTCGGTCAGCGACTTCACGTTCAGCCCGTAGCGGCGCGCCTCCTTGTCGAAGATCTTCTTGCCGAGATCGAGGCTGCGCGCCTTCTCTTCCGCGTGGATGTAGTGCTTGATCTTGTTGCGGGCGCGCGAGGTGACGACGAAGTTCAGCCAGTCGCGGCTCGGATGGTGTCCCGGCGCGGTCATCACCTGGACGATGTCGCCGTTGCGCAGACGCGTGCGCAGCGGCACCATCTTGCCGTTGACGCGCGCGCCGACGCACTGATGGCCGACGTCGGTGTGAATCGCGTAGGCGAAGTCGACCGGCGTCGCGTCGCGAGGCAGCGCCTTGACTTCACCAGCCGGTGTGAAGATGTAGACCTCCTCGGGATAGAGCTCGATCTTGAGGTTCTGCAGGAACTCCTGCGGATCGCGCACTTCCTGCTGGAATTCGAGAAGCTGCCGCAGCCAGAGGAAGTACTGTTCGTCGCGGTCGGCGCCGTGCCGGCCTTCTTTGTACTTCCAGTGCGCGGCAATCCCTTCTTCGGCGACGCGGTGCATTTCCGCGGTGCGAATCTGTACCTCGAACGGGAAGCCGCGCTCGCTCACCACCGACGTGTGCAGCGACTGATAGCCGTTGGGGCGCGGCATCGCGATGAAGTCCTTGATGCGGCCGGGCACCGGCGACCACGTCTGGTGGATGATGCCGAGCGCCGCGTAGCAGTCCTTGATCGAGTTGGTGATGATGCGCAGCGCCATGAAGTCGTAGACCTGATCGAGATCGATCTTCTGGCGCTTCAGCTTCTGGTGGATGCTGAACAATCGCTTGATCCGGCCGTCGATGTGAATGATCGGCACCTGCGCTTCGGCGAGCTTCGCGGACACCGTCTTGATCAATTCGTCGAACAGCCCTTCGGTCGCGCGGCGCCGCGCTTCGACGACCTGCCGCAGCGATTCGTAGGCCTTCGGCTCCAGGTACTTGAAGGCCAGCTCCTCGAGCTCGTTCTTGACCTTGCTCATCCCGAGCCGGTTCGCGATCGGCGCGTAGATGTCGCGCGTCTCCTGCGCGATCTTGATGCGGCGCTCTTCCGGCAGGTGGTGCAGCGTGCGCATGTTGTGCAAACGGTCGGCGAGCTTGACGAGAATCACGCGGATGTCGTCGACCATCGCCAGCAGCATCTTGCGGAAATTCTCGGCCTGCCGCTCCTCGCTCGACGAAAACGGAATCGCCCCCAGTTTGGTGACTCCTTCGACGACGTGCGCGATATCCGCGCCGAACAGCTCCTTGATCCGCTCGATTGGCGTCTGGGTGTCTTCGACGATGTCGTGCAGCAGTCCGGCGGCCACCGCGACGACGTCGAGTTTCATGTCCGCGAGCAGGTCGGCCACCTCGAGCGGGTGGACCAGGTAGGGCTCGCCGGAATGGCGCACCTGTCCCTTGTGCTCGTAGGCCGAGAAGACGTAGGCCCGGCGGAGCAGTTCGATGTCGGCGTCGGGACTGGTGGTGCGGACCTTTTCGATCAGGTCCTCGAACCGGATCATGAAAATGGTGTCTAAAAAGAGAGCCGGAAATCAGGTCGGGGTGTGGTTGACGGCCCTCAGGGACGGCCAATATAC
>JBKPSE010000223.1:0-4811 GCA_046765855.1 Acidobacteriota bacterium
AAATTCTGGAGTTCGGGCGCTGACGGGCCCCGGATCGGCGACCGGACGCGATCAGCGCCTGGCGCGGAGGACGAACGTGATGGTTTTTTCCGAGGCCAGCGGCTGGCCGTCCCGCTGCGCCGGTTGATACCGCCATGTCCGGGCGGCTGCCAGCACCTGCGCGTCGTAGCGCGGATCGGTCGCCTTGGTGATGACCGCGGACGTCACCGCCCCGGTCTCGTCGATTTTCAGATGCACCTCGCCGGTCAGCGGCGCGGTCAGATCGGTGCGCGACCAGGCGGGCATCTCCTGCGATATCGCGGTTGCCGGACGAATCACCGGAGGAGCCGTCGGCTGCGGCGCCGGCGTTCCAACCTTCGGCGCGGGCGCAGATGCGGGAGCCGACGGTTTGTCCGACAGTTCGAGAAAGCTCGCCGCGAGCAGACGCAGATCCTTCAACTCGTCACCGCCGTCGGCGCCCAGCGAATCTGCCAGCGTGATCACCTGACCGAAGCCGGCCTTCGCGGCGGCGAAGTCCTTTGCCGAATACGCCGCCTTGGCCGACGCATACCGTCCCTTGATGATGTCCGGGAGGAGTTTGCGCCGCGTCTCCGCAAAAAACGTCCGGACGCGCGGCGAGGCCGCGCTCTCTGCCGGCACCAGCTCGGGATCCGCCTCCACGGCGCGCGCGACTGCGCCGGACGCCTCGGATACCCGTCCGAGCGCAATCAGACAGAAGGCACGGTACTGTTCGACGAGCGCCGAAGGCTGCGCCGGCGCGACTTCCGCGAGGCGCGTCAGCGCTTCCTCGTAGGACGCTCCCTCGTACAACGCGCGCACTTCGTTCAACCCGTCAGAGGGTTGCGCCGCAGCCTTCGCGGTGACGACGAACAGCAACGCGATCATCAGCGCAGCACGGACCATCGCGATCCTCATGGCTTCTTGAAGTCCTCGGTTAAACGCGCCGGAGTCTTGAGTCCGACGGTGATTTGCCGGCGCCGCTCGCCGAGCTCAGGGTGGCGGAAGGTAATCTCGTGTACGCCAATCGGGACGGAGTAGTTGCCAATCGGCGTCTCCCCCGCGTGCTCGCCGTCGACGGTGACGTCCGCCCACGGGACCGCATTGACGCTGAGCGTCACGCGCGGCAGCTCGAGGCGCAGCGGCGCCACCTTGCCGGCCGCAATCGTGACCTTGCGGCGATCGCGGAAGCCGAGGGCGTCGTTGACGATTTCCAGATCGTGCGCGCCCGCGGGCAGCATGATGCGGGCGAGCTCGGAGCTGCCGACGACCTGCCCCGCCTCGAGCACGCGCACCTGAATCGAGGAGGTGATGGTCAGCCAGCCGGCCGCTGCCGCAGGAGGATCGACAGGTCGCGCCGGTGCCGGCGCGACGGGCGCTGGCGGGTTGCCGCTAAGGGTTGTGACAGGCTCGACCGGCGGCGGTGCGGGCGCAAACAGCACATGCTGGGCCGACGTACTGCCCGCGGCAAGATTCAGCGACAACGGAATCACCTGGCCGCCGCTCTTCACATGGACGACGTGGACGCCCGGGGGTAATTCGAGCGTGAGCGGGGCGCGGCCGCGGCTGACTCCCTGCCAGAGAATCTCGGCCGAGGCGGGAACCGTGTCAATCCTGACGGTGGCGAGCTGCGGCACGGCGAGCCATTGCCGTACCCCGAACGCTGCCGCAATGCCTAAGGCGAGGACGAAGAGTGCCGCCCCGACCCACAAGCGAACGGGACGGGTCCGCTCGGACGGGAGGGATTCGGACGGCACCAGCGGCGCCTGCGCCTCGGAACCAAATGCCGCCAGCGGGTCAGCCTCAGCCGTCCTTCGACGGAATGCCAGATGTTTCATGGTGTGGGGAACGCCGCCACATAGGCGAACCGCGTACCAACAGGATTGTTATTTAGTGTGCGGATTCCGGTGGATTTCTATGACAGAGAGGAACGAAGGCATCCAATAGGTAGACTTTTGTCGCGAAAAGTCACCGCTGAGGCGGATATCGTGTGCTCTCTCAAATCCGGCCAATTGCCGTGCGCGCCTGCGTTTCAAGCCTCCGCAACGCGTCGGTCAGCCGGCCGCAACCATCCGCAACCAATTCCGCACTCGTACCTTCCACGGCGACCGGCGCGCCGATCGCGATGGCGACCAGACTGAAGGGTTTGGGCAGCTGCCCGCGGTCCCAGCTGCGCATGGTCCAGAACCGGGACGCCTCCAGATGGAACGGCAGGATCGGGTACCCCGTCGCGCCGGCGAGGAACACGGCGCCGGGCTGCACGACCCTCGCAGGACCGCGCGGGCCATCGACGGTGAACGCGGCCGGCCGGCCAGCCGCCAGGTCGCGCCGCAGCTGCACCAGCGCTCGCGCGCCGCCGCGCGACGACGAGCCGCGCGCGGTGCCGTAGCCGAAACGCCGGATGATCCCCGCGATCCATTCGCCGTCGAAATTGCGGCTGGTAATCACGACGATGCCGCGGTTCTTCCAGAACAGCGTCGCCGGCAGAATGCGTCCGTGCCAGAAGGCAAAGATCGGCTGCTTGCCTGACCCGACGATCGATTCGTAGTGTTCGTAGCCCTCGATCGTCCAACGATAGGTAGCGCCGAGAGCGCGGATGACGGGAGCGCCGGCCGCGGCAATCAGGCCGGCTTTGCGAACCTGCGACGGAGTCAGCGCCGAGCCCTCAGCCATACGCGTGGGCCCGACTACATGCCTTCGTACTGAGGACCGCCGCCGCCTTCCGGTGGAACCCAATCGATGATCTGATACGGGTCCATGATGTCGCAGGTCTTGCAGTGCACGCAGTTCGAGGCGTTGATCTGCAGCTTCTTCTTCCCCATTCCGTCGTCGACCATCTCGTAGACGTTGGCGGGACAGAAGCGGATGCACGGATTGCCGTACTCCTCGCGGCAGCGCGTTGCGCACACCGACGTGTCGTGCACGATCAGGTGCGACGGCTGATCCTCGGGATGACGCGTCCCCGAGTAATGCACGCCGGTGAGACGATCGAAGGTGAGCTGCCGATCGATCTTGACAGGGTTGACCGTTGATTCGGGATCCGGGCGCGCGTCCTTGTAGTAGTCGGCGAGTTTTTTGATCCGCGTCCATCCGCCATGCGCCGGGAGCGGATCCTTGAACCACCATCCACCCGTAAAGAGGGACAGCCCGGTGAACATCGCGCCGAGAAAGGATCCGTAGCCGAACGCCTGATGCACGTTGCGGACCGGATAGAGCTCTCTGCGAATCGCGCTGCTCTGCACCCGATCGTCGTAGGCTTTCAATGCCGCTTCGGATGTGTCCCCGTTGCGGATGGCTTCGAAGCAGGTTTCGGCGGCGAGCATCCCCGATCGCATCGCCAGATGCACGCCTTTCAGGCGGGCGGAGTTCATCAATCCCGCGGCGTCGCCGGCAATCAACGCACCCGAAGCATAGAGCTTCGGCACCGTGTACCAGCCACCCTCCGGCAGCGCCTTCGCGCCGTAGCGGACGAGCGTCGCGCCCTCGAGCATCGATGCGATCAGCGGATGCCGCTTGAAGTGCTGAAAGGCGACGTGCGGATCGAACATCGGATCGCGATAGTCGAGTCCGGTGACCAGGCCGAGCGACACCAGGTTGTCCGGCAGCGAATAAATGAAGCCGCCGCCAAATTCCTCGTTGCGCAGCGGATACCCCATCGTGTGCACGACGCGTCCGGGCGTGCTGCGTCCGGCGGGCAATTCCCAGAGCTCCTTGATGCCGATGGCGTAGACCTGCGGACTCCTGCCGTCGTCGAGGCCCAGTTGCCGTACCAGCGATTTGGTCAGGTTGCCGCGGACGCCGTCGGCGAAAATCGTGACCTTGGCGCGAATGTCGACGCCCGGCTCGAAGGTGGATTTCGGCTGGCCATGCTTGTCGATACCGCGATCGCCGGTCCTGACACCAGCGACGGCGTCGCCGTCGAACAGGATCTCGGTCGCGGAAAAACCGGTAAAGACGTCGATCCCTTCGCCTTCAACGAGGCCGCCAAGCCACTTGACGAACCTGTTCAGGGAGATGATGTAGTTGCCGTGGTTCTGAAAGAACGGCGGCGTGATCGGCAGCCGGAACTTCGCGGTGCGTGTCAGGTAGTAGATGTCGTCGCCGTGGACGTCTGTCGCGAGCGGCGCGCCCTTGGCCTTGAAGTCGGGAACCAGCTCCTTCAGCGTCGATGGATCGAGCACCGCGCCCGAAAGCATGTGCGCGCCCGCTTCGCGCGCCTTCTCGAGCACCGCGATCGCCAGCGGCTCGCCGCCCTTTTCTTTCTGCAGTTGCGCGAGCCGCAACGCGGCCGACATCCCGGCGGGGCCGCCGCCGACGATGAGGACGTCGACTTCCAGCGTCTCGCGTTCGGCCACTATTTATTGAGCTCGGCGATCATCGCGGGCACGACCTCGAACAAATCTCCGGCGATGCCGTAGTCGGCGATTTCGAAGATTGGCGCTTCCGGATCCTTGTTGATGGCGACGATCGTGCGCGCCCCCTTCATCCCGACCAGATGTTGAATCGCGCCTGAGATACCGAGTGCGACGTAGAGCTTGGGCGCCACCGTCTGCCCGGAGCTGCCGATCTGGCGATCCATCGGCAGCCAGCCGGCGTCGCAGATCGGCCGCGACGCGGCGATCTCCGCCCCGATCGCCTGCGCGAGCTGCTGCGCCAGCTGCAGGTGCTCCTGTCCCTTGATGCCGCGGCCGACAGAGACGATCCGCTCGGCCTGCGAGAGGTCGACCGCCTGCTTCGCTTCCTTGAACGGCGCTTCCGGCTTCTGCCGGATCTTCGACGCGTCGATCGCGATCGAAGCCTTGCGGATCGGCGCC
>JBKPSE010000224.1:0-1730 GCA_046765855.1 Acidobacteriota bacterium
GCTGATTCCACGGGGGTCTGTGACACCAACCTGCAGACTGGCCTGGTCCCAATCGATGCGCTCGGGCGCCGGTCGTACCCAGTTGAGATCCGGGCGGACGAAATGTCCCGACACCTTCACGGTGCCGCGGTAAACCGGCACACGGAAGATGCCGCGGCTGCGCGTTTCGGCGGCCAGTTGGCCGACGAACTGGAGGTCGCGCGGCAGCACGAACGCATGATGCAGCGCCTGCTGTGGCCGCCCCGAATTGTCAATCCAGGTGGTAGTGAACGGTACCGCGAGCACAGGGCCACCGAGCAGCTGCGCGCCGCCCCACGTTGCGCTGACTTCGGCCACCGCCGCGTTCCGCCGCGATGCGCGCTCGGATACGACGCTGTAAACCCATGTCAATGGCACGATCAACCCGAGCGCCAGAACTGTCATCACCACGAGCCGCGCGGTTGCTGAATGACGCATCTTCGCCTCCCGCCTGCGAGTAGACCAGGCCGATGCGGCAGGACGATGTCGAGACGTCGGCAAATTGTGGCGGAACTAAGGCGCACGCGTCCGGCGAGACCCGCGCTACAGTTTTACTGTGACGCGGGGACCGTGGCGGGTGGCCGTGGTGGAAGACGAGGAAACGATTCGCGAGGGAATCTGTGTCGCGCTTCGACGCGAGCACTGTGATCCGCAGGGATTCGGCGACGGCCAGTCGGCTTGGGAAGCGTTGCGCACTGCGCTTCCGGATCTCGCGGTCCTGGATATCGGGTTGCCGCGCATGGACGGCCTCGAGCTCTGCCGCCGCTTGCGGGCGCGATCGGAGCGCCTGCCGATCATCTTCGTGACGTCACGCGAGGACGAGTTCGATCGCGTGCTCGGCCTCGAAATCGGCGCCGATGATTATCTGTGCAAGCCGTTTTCGATGCGTGAGTTGATGGCGCGGGTGAAGGTCCTGCTCCGGCGCGCGTCGCACACGGGAAGCGAGCGCCAGCCCTCGGAGGAAGCGTTTAACGTCGACGACCTGCTGATCGACCCGGTCAAGCTCACGGTTGCGTGGAAGGGCAGCAGCGTGCCGCTGACGGTGACGGAGTTCCTGCTGGTGCAGGCGCTGGCCCGCCGGCCCGGCGCAGTCCTCAATCGCGATCACCTGATGGACAGTGCCTATCCGGATCGCACGTCGGTGACCGATCGTACGATCGACAGTCATATCAAACGTATCCGCCGCAAGTTCATCGCCGTGGATCCGGCGTTCTCGCGAATCGAAGCGGTGTATGGCGCTGGATACAGGTATCACCCCGCGTCATGAGGCGAATCTCGCGCATCGCGCTGCGGCTGTTTGCCTTCAATCTCCTCGTGGTCTTCGTGCCCGTCGCTGGCGTGCTGTACCTCGATGTCTACGAGGCCCGTCTGCGGCACGCGCAGGAAGAAAGTCTCGTACAGCAGGCACGACTGCTTGCCGCCGCGCTCGGCGACGGTCCGTCTGTCGATCCCGAGCGGCTCGCGACGATGTTCACCCGTCTGGAACGCCGCAGCGACGCGCGGTTTCGCGTTTATGACAGCCGCGGCGAGCTGATCGCAGACTCCGCGCGGCAGTCGGCAGGCACGGCGCTGGACGACCGGCTCTACGCGTCTGCCGACGAACGGCGCGTGCGCGGACGCCGCCTCTACCGTCTCGGTGCGCTGCTGGCGCAGGCGGGACGGCGCGTGTCCTCGACGATCTCGAGCCTCACTGCGCGCCAGACGCCGTTCTC
>JBKPSE010000225.1:0-9775 GCA_046765855.1 Acidobacteriota bacterium
CCCCCAGACCGGTCGGCGGCGCTTAGCGCTTCTTGCCGCCCTTTTTCTTTCCGCCCTTTGCGCTCTTCTTCGCCATTGGGTTCCTCCTTGGAACATGGCTGCTCAGCTGTTACCGGTGACCAGGGGTTACAACAGGTGGGCTGAGCGATCCACCCTCATACAAGATGTAGATTATGGATGAGAACTTCAAACTGTCAAGCACAAAGTGGGTGTCAATGTCAAAAAGTTGCCCCTCGCAAGAGAGTTTCGGTGCCGACGAAATGAAACTGTAGCGGCCCGCGCGCGATGCGAGCGGAGGATCGCGTCGCGCCGTGTGCTTCGAAGCGATCAGTACGGCGCGCGAAGGCGCGACAGCGCGCGTCGCGCGCTCGCGTGCGTCTCGGCAGAGCCGCCGAAGAACGTGCTGGCGATGCGGTAGTACTCGATCGCCTTCGTCTTGCGCGCGGAGCGCTCGTGGATGCGCGCCGCTTCGTAGTAGGCGGCGGCGGCGATCGGCGCCGGGCATTCGTGCGCGCCGCGGATCGTCACCTCGAGATTGGTCAGCGCCTCGTCGTCGTCGTGGCGGGCGAGCAGCACGCGCGCGTAACGGTAGCGCGCCACCGGGTTGCCGGGATCGATCAGCAGGCTCTTGGCCAGTGCTGACTCCGCGTCCGCGATCTCTCCGTGCTCGAGCTCGCGCAGTCCCTCCAGCGACAGGCGATACGCTTCGGCGCGCGACGGATCCGGAGCCTTGCGCAGCCGTTCGTTCGCCCGCTTGCCAATCTGGTGCGTATCGGGCGACGGGCTCTGCGACAACGCGAGGCGATAGGCGGCGACCGCCGCGTCGCGATGACCGAGGCGATCCTCTCCCTCGCCGAGCGCGAGATAGGCCATGGCGACGGCGCCGGCGGGGCGCGCCGGCCTCGCCGCAAGCACCGCGCGCAGCTCTTCGAGCGCGAGGTCGGTCTGGCAGAGCGCCTCGAGCTGCCGCGCGATGCCGAGATGCGCTTTGGTCTCGGCAACAGCCTCCTCGTTCACGCGTCCAGCCCGTGCGGCGGCGAGCAGGGCACGCCATGCGGCCAGGCTCGCGGTGATGTCGTGTTGATAGGTGTCCCGCAGCTCCGCGAGTTCGGCAAGAAACAGCGGATTGCCGGGGTAGCGGTCGTGCAGCGATTCGAGCAGCTGGGCGGCGAGATCGGCGCGCTTCTCGTACCACAGATAGATGATCTGCAGCTGGTAGTCGGCCTCCCCTTTGAGCAGCCGGCCTTCGGCGCGGGTGCGCTTCATCCGCGTCAGTCCTTCCGCCTTGTCGCCGCCCGGCAGCATCAGCAGGAAGCGCAGCATCTTGGCCGCCGTCGGCGCGACGTCCGCGTAGTACTGATACAGGCCGATCCCGAAGTACGCATCGTCGAGCTCGGGATCGAGTGCGACGGCGCGTTCGAGCGCCTGCTTGATGCGCTTGCCGTCGCGTGCCGCCGCGATCTTCTCGTCGCGCAGCACGCGCCATTGCACCCGGGCCGCGTAGGCGGCGCCGGCGTAGAAGTGCGCTTCCGCGTTATCCGGTTCGCGCGCGACCCATGCTTCCGTCGATTTGATCGCCCGCTCGGTGCGTGCGTTGAAGGTGTTATCGAGGGCGCGGCTGTCGGGATCGATCAGGATGCGCCACCAGGTGAGGGTCGCGGCGAGCACCTCGCAGGCCTCCGGCGGCGCCGGAGGGCACGCCTTCGGCAGCTCCGCTTCCGCCGACTCGAACCGTGCGTCGAGGATGGCGTCGTAGACCCGCACCAGCGCATCGGCGCCGGTCAGTTCGCTGGCACTGGCGAGCGACGCGGCAAGCACCAGGCATAACGCACTGAGCACCCAGCACCGAGCACTGAGCACCCGGCCCCCCGTCATGTAAGGCTGGTGCGGAGCTGCTGCTTCTCGGCGTGGCGTTCGAGCGCGAGCGAGATCAGGCGGTCGAGCAGCGCCGGATACTGCACACCGGACGCGGCCCAGAGCTTGGCGAACATGCTGATGGTGGTGAAGCCCGGGATCGTGTTGACCTCGTTCAGCCACAGCGATCCGTCTGCGCGCGAGAGGAGAAAATCGACGCGGGCCATCCCCGCGCCATCGATGGCTTTGAATGCCTCGATCGTGAGCGTGCGCACCTGATCGACGACCGCCTTGGGCAGGTCGGCGGGAATGATGGCCTTCGACCCTTCGTCGAGGTACTTCGACTCGTAGTCGTAGAACTCGCGGGACGGAATGATTTCGCCGGGCACCGAGGCCTCGGGCGCATCGTTGCCCAGCACCGCACATTCGATCTCGCGCGCCTCGGGCACGGCCGCCTCAATTACGATCTTCCGATCGAAGCCTCCCGCCAGCTCCATCGCCGTCGCGAGCTCGGCGGCGTTCCTCGCTTTCGAGATCCCAACCGACGAACCGAGATTCGCCGGCTTGACGAACATTGGAAATCCGAGGGCCTGCTCGAGCTCGCCGCCGACGTGCGACGGGTTCCGCTTCCATTCATGTCTGAGCGCGACGCGATAGGGGCAGACGGGCAGACCACGGCCGGCGAACGCGACCTTCATCATCGCCTTGTCCATACCGACGGCGGAGGCGAGCACGCCGGAGCCCACGTAAGGAACGTTCGCCAGTTCGAGCAGACCCTGCATCGTCCCGTCTTCGCCGTAGGGACCGTGCAGCATCGGGAAGATCACGTCGAGGGCGAGGCCGGTCACGACCGCTGCCGGCACTTCGGCGTCTCGGCTGCGCGAGCGATCGATGGAGAGGATCGTTTCGTCGCTCGGCCGCGCGATGAAATGCACCTCGCGACCTTCACGAACCGGACGCGCCGCCTCGAGGCGCGCCTGCTCGATCACCTCGCCCGCGACCATGGTCGCCGGAGGTTTGTCCGCGAGCGCCCACCGGCCGTCCTTTTCAATGCGGATCGGCACCGCCTCGTAGCGTTTGCGGTCGAGATTGGCGAAGACTGACGCGGCCGATGCGAGCGACACTTCGTGTTCACCCGATCGTCCGCCGTAGAGCACGCCGACGCGCAAGCGCTTCATCGGTTTTTAGAATACAGGAGTCAGAAGACAGAATACACAACGCATGGACGAGGGCCGAGAGCAGAAGATGGAGGAGCGGACGTTCCAGTTCAAGGTCACACACACCGATGGAGCGGCGCGGCGAGGTGTGCTGACGACGCCGCATGGGGTCGTGCAGACGCCGTGTTTCATGCCCGTGGGTACCCGCGGCGCGGTCAAGGCGATCACGCACCGCGACCTCGAGGACATGGGAGCCGAGATCATTCTCGGCAACACGTATCACCTGCACCTTCGTCCGGGCGACGATCTCATCGCGCGCGCGGGCGGCCTGCACAGGTTCATCGGCTGGACGCATCCGATTCTCACCGACAGCGGCGGCTATCAGGTGTTCAGTCTCGCCGCGCGCTGTAGGGTGACTGAGGAGTACGTCACGTTCCGGTCACACCTCGACGGCGCGCTCTGCCAGTTGTCGCCGGAGAAAGCCACCGATATCCAGGCGCAGCTCGGCTCCGACATCGCCATGGTGCTGGACGAACTGGTAGGTGTCGAGGAGCAAGGGAAGGAAAGGGAGGATCGCTCTTCGGGTCTTCCGCTCGTCGCTCCTCGATCTCCGGTCTTCGACCCTCGGCCGGCGATGGAGCGTTCCGTCCGGTGGGCCAAGCGCGCGCGTGCGCGGCTGCTGCAGCTCCGCGCCGATCCGCGTTCTGCGCCCGGTGTGATCGTCACCAACCCCGGTCAGGCGCAGTTCGGGATCATTCAAGGCGGCACAGACGTCGCGCTGCGCACCGAGAGCGTGCAGGCGACGGTAGAGATCGGGTTCGAGGCGTACTCGATCGGCGGGCTCAGCGTCGGCGAACCCGCCGACGTCATGTACGAGGTCGTGGGACATACCGCGCCGCTGCTGCCCGCGGACCGGCCGCGCTATCTGATGGGCACGGGGATGCCCGACGACCTGGTCGAGTGCGTGGCTCGCGGCATCGACATGTTCGACTGCGTGCTGCCGACGCGCAACGCGCGCAACGGTCAGCTGCTCACCCGCAATGGCGTGCTCGTCATCAAGAATGCGCAGTATGCGGAGGACCGTGAACCTCCAGACCCGGCGTGCGGCTGCTACACCTGTCGCACCTTCAGCCGTGCCTATCTCCGGCACCTGTTCATGGCTGGCGAGATGACGGCGGCGACCCTGCTCACCGTCCATAACCTCTACTTCTACCTTGACTTAATGCGCCGCATCAGAGATGCTATCGGTTTCGGTTCGTTTGGAAAGCTCCGCCAGGAGTTTCATCAAACCTTCTCCCGAAGATGACATATTTAATAGCGATGGGAGCTCCGGGCCAGGGCCCGGGAGGACTGTGGCAGTTTCTGCCCTTCGCCCTGATTCTCGGTATCTTCTATTTTCTGATCCTGCTGCCGATGAAGCGTCGGCAGAAGAAGGTGGAAGAATTTCAGCAGGCTCTGAAAGTCGGGGACCGCATCGTCACCACGAGCGGCATTTACGGGCAGATCACCAAGTTGAACGAAAAGTCGGTGCAGGTCCAGATCGCCGACAAAGTACGGATCGAACTCGCGCGCGCGGCCGTGGGTGGCTATCAGGGGCAGGAGCCCGTCGTCGCGCCTGATAACGGGAACGTTTAAGTCATGTACAAGAACCTTCGCTGGAAAGTGTTGACGGTCGTCGCGGTCCTCGTAATCTTCTTCACCCTGGGCGTCTATCCGCTGCTGGCACAGCGCTATCACTGGCCTTCACCAGCCGCGTTGCAGGCCAAGGCGCTCAAGCTCGGTCTCGACCTGAAGGGCGGCGTCCAGCTCGTGTTGAAGGTGAATACCGACGACGCGCTGCGCTCGACGACGGTCAGCACGAGCGAGCAGCTGCGCGAATCGCTGACGACCGCGACGATCGCCTACAGCAACATCACGGTGACCGCGCCCACCGCCTTTCGCGTCGAGGGCATCCCGCAGGATCGCGACGCGCAGTTCCGCACCAACGCCGACGAGATTGCGAGCACGAACTACGATCGCAACATCCTCGGCAGCGGCAACTACGAATTCAAGATGAAGCCGACCGTCGAGCGCGATCTGCGCGAGCAGGCGGTCGAGCAGACGCTGCAGACGATCGATCGCCGGGTCAACGCGCTCGGGGTGACCGAGCCGACCATCGCCCGGCAGAAGACGGATGAGATCCTGGTGCAGATGCCCGGCGTCAGCGACGTCGCGCACGCCAAGGAGATCATGGGCAAGACCGCGGTGCTCGAGTTCAAGCTGGTCGAGGCCGGTCCGGGAGCCAAGGACGATCTGCTCAAGCAGTACAACGGCACGCTTCCCGGCGATATGGAGGTCCTCCCGGGCTCGGGCGGCGAAGGCGGCAGCTACTACGTCGTCAAAAAGATCGCTCCGGTGACCGGTCAGGATCTGCGTGTCGCCAAGCCCGGGCTTGACGAGAACAATCAACCGGCCGTGCATTTCGAGCTGAAATCGCAGGGGGCGCAGAAGTTCGGCAAGCTGTCGGGCGACAACATCGGCCGTTACCTCGCCATCGTGCTCGACAATCGCGTGGTTTCGGCGCCGCGCCTCGAGGGGCGCATCACCGACCAGGGCCGCATCGCAGGCGGCTTTACCGCGGAGTCGGCCAATGACCTGGCGTTGACGCTGAAATCCGGCGCGCTGCCCGCGTCGCTGACCTACCTCGAAGAGGAAGTCGTCGGCGCAACCCTTGGCGCCGACTCCGTCCGCGCGGGAATCATCGCGTCGGCTGTCGGTTTGTTCTTGATCCTGTCGTTCATGGTCATCTACTACAAGTTGTCAGGCGTCAACGCGATCGTGGCGCTGATTTTCAACCTGGTCATCCTGCTGGGTCTGATGGCCTACATCGGCGCCACCATGACCTTGCCGGGCATCGCCGGGTTCGTGCTGACGATGGGCGTGGGCGTGGACTCGAACGTCCTCATCTTCGAGCGCATCAAAGAGGAGCTCGCGGCGCAGCGCGGCGTGCGCGCCGCAATCAATGCGGGCTTCAATCGCGTTTTCCTCACGCTGCTCGACACTCACGTCGCGTCGCTGATTTCCGCATTGTTCCTCTTCCAGTTCGGCACCGGGCCGATCCGCGGCTTCGCGACCACACTCTCGGTCGGTCTGTTCGTCAACCTGTTCACCTCAATCTTCGTCTCGAAGACGTTGTTTGAACTCGAACTCTCCAAGCGCCAGACGCCGGCGCTCAGCATCTAGGCACTGCGATGCATATTTTCACCAACCCGAACTTCGATTTCGTCCGCTGGAAGTGGCACGCCATCGCCATCTCCTGGGTCATCATCCTGGCGGGCGTGTTCGCGATCTGGAAGGGCGGCGGCATCCCGAAAGGTGTCGAGTTCTCGGGCGGCACGATCGTGATCGTGAAATTCCAGCACGCCCCCGATCTCGACAAAATCCGTACGGTGTTGCCCGGCGGCGGCTCCAACGCCATCGTCCAGACCTACGGCCAGCCGGCGGCGCAGGAAGTCATGATCCGGTTGCACACGACGGGCTCGGAGGCAGGACAGGGGCTGAGTCAGACGGCCGACACCGTCGTCAATGCGCTGAACCAAGCGGGCCTCGGTCCGATCAAGGGTAACTTGTGCGCCGCGGGCGAAACGAACTGTCTCTCCGGCACGCGCATCGTCGGTCCGACGGTCGGCGCCGATCTGCAGCGGCGCGGCATTCTCGCCACGGTCTTCGCGCTGGCCGGCATCCTCGTCTACATCGCCTTCCGCTTCCGTCTCAGCTTCGCGGTCGGCGCGGTCGTGGCGACGGTGCACGATCTGCTGATCACGCTGGCGGTGCTCGCGATGTTCAGATACGAGCTGAGCCTCAACGTCATCGCCGCGCTGCTGACGCTGACCGGCTACTCGATGAACGACACGATCGTCATCTTCGACCGCATCCGCGAGAACATGCGCTCGATGCGCCGCGACAACATCGCCAGCATCGTCAACAGCGCCGTCAACCAGATGCTCGACCGGACGATGATCACCGGCGGCCTGACGATGCTGTCGGTCATCGCGCTGTATTTCTTCGGCGGTGAAGTGCTGAAGGGTTTCGCCTTCACGATGATTGTGGGCATCATCACGGGCACGTATTCGAGCGTCTTCATCGCCGCGGCAATCGTGGTGATCTGGCAGGGGCGGACTCCGGCGAAAGTGGCGCCGGCGGCGCCGGTCGCTCCTTCCGCGCCGGCGGCGAAGAAGGCCGGCAAGCGCGCTCGCGCGTCATGAGCTCCGGCGGGCTGCGCCCCGTCAGTCTCCGCCCGCGTGCATCCCGGCGCGGGCTGTGGCTCGCGAACCGTCGTTCGCTCCCGCTGCGGTGAGCTGGCTGAGCGCCGCAGTCCTGGGGGTCGTGCAGGGACTGACCGAGTTCCTGCCCGTATCATCGACGGCGCACCTGCTGATCGGTGCCCGGCTCCTCGGCTTTTCCGATCCCGGCGGGATCTTCACGGTGATGATCCAGCTTGGATCGATCGTGGCGATTGTCTGGCTCTATCGCGTGAAGATCGTGCGCGTGCTCGCCGGACTCGGATCGGATCCCGAGGCGCGACACTTCGTGCTGATGATCCTCGTCGCGTTTCTCCCCGCTGCGATCGCCGGCGCGCTGCTTTCCGGGTTCGTCAAGCGCGTGCTCTATACGACGCCGTCCGTGATTGCCATCTCCTTCATCGCCGGCGGCATCGTCATGCTGGTGGTCGAGCGCCTGCGACCCGTACCGGTGGTGAAGAACGCCGATCACACGTCGCTGTGGCGCGCGCTCGGCATCGGGGCGTGTCAGACGCTCGCCCTCATTCCCGGAGTGTCACGTTCCGGCGCAACCATCGTCGGCGCGATGCTGCTCGGGCTCGACCGTCCCGCCGCCGCCGAGTTCTCGTTTTTCCTCGCCATCCCGACGCTCGGTGCGGCGTTCGCGCACGACCTGCTCGAGGCCAGGCACACGCTCGACGCAGGACGCGCCGCGGAGATTGCGATTGGTCTCGTCGCGGCATTCATCGCCTCGGCGCTGGTGATTGAACCGTTTCTGGCCGTGGTGCGGCGGGCAGGCTTCGTGCCGTTCGCCTGGTATCGCATCGGCGCCGGTCTGCTGATTCTTGCCGCACTCGCGGCGCACTGGCTGTAGTCTCTTGCCAACACGATGATTCAGTGGCTGCGGCGGAGTTTCATCGCGGGCTTCTTCGTCACCGTACCGCTGTTCATTTCCGTCGCCGCCGTCCTCTGGCTGTTTCGCCTGGTCGACGGCCTGGTCGGACCGATCTACACGAAATACCTCGGGCGCGACGCGGTCCCCCCCGGACTCGGCATTCTCACCACCGCGCTGGCGATTCTGTTCGTCGGCGCGATCACGTCCAACGTGGTCGGCAAGCGGCTGCTGCAGCGCGCCGAATGGCTGCTGCTGCACGTGCCGCTCTTCCGCAGCATCTACGCGCCGATCAAACAGCTCGTGGTCGCGTTCTCGCCGGACAACGAGTACGGGTTCAAGCGGGTCGTGCTCATCGAGGACACGTCGCGCGGGCTGCTGCTCGGCTTCCTGACGAAGGAGTTCACCATCGACAGGGGTCAGGGGCCCGAGGCGCTGGTCGCCGTCTACGTACCGACCAACCATCTGTACCTGGGCGACATCATCATTTGTCCGCGCGATCGCGCGGCCTATCCCGACATCACGGTCGAGCAGGGCATCCGTATTTTTCTGACCGGCGGCATGGCGCTCGGCGGCCGCATCCGCGCGCGCCGCGGGGACGATCGGGTGGGTGATTTCCGGGTCTAGCAGGTATAATCCGGTGTTTTGACTAACCACAACCATCCCAATATGAGCATCAGATTCGAACGAGCGTCAGCGGGTGAGACACGGAAGCGGAATGAGGTGCGGGTGCAGGCGGGTGACGGCGGCAGCGCAAAGCCACCTGCCAGGACGGCGATCGTGAAGCTTTGCACGCTGTTTCTCCTCGCGGCATTGACGTTGCCGCTGGCGCTGACCGCCTCGGCTCACGCCCAGGTTCCGGAAGCCGCTGCCGCGCAGACCGAGCACCGAGGGGGCGGCGAAGCCAACCTCGTGCTGCCCGATCTCGGCACCGAGACATTCCTGGGAATCAACGGCCGCACGCTGTTGATGGCCGGGCTGGCGGTCTGCGTTCTCGGCCTCATATTCGGCATGACGATCTTCACCCGGTTGCGGAACATGCCGGTGCATCGTTCGATGCTCGAGGTCTCCGAGCTCATTTACGAGACCTGCAAGACCTATCTGATCACGCAGGGAAAATTCATCCTGCTGCTCGAACTGTTCATCGGCGTGATCATGGTCTTCTACTTCGGCGTCCTGCAGCACTTCAGCCCGATCAAGGTTGCCGTCATCCTCCTCTTCAGCCTGATCGGCATCGCCGGCAGCTACGGCGTCGCCTGGTTCGGCATCCGCGTGAACACCTTCGCCAACTCGCGAGCCGCGTTCGCCGGCCTGCGCGGCATGCCGTATCCGATCTACGCCATTCCGCTTCAGGCGGGCATGAGCATCGGCATGCTCCTGATCAGCGTCGAGCTGTTCATGATGCTGTGCATCCTGCTGTTCATTCCGGGCGATTACGCCGGCTCGTGCTTCATCGGCTTCGCCATCGGCGAATCGCTCGGCGCGTCGGCGCTGCGAATCGCCGGCGGCATCTTCACGAAGATCGCCGACATTGGGTCGGACCTCATGAAGATCGTCTTCAAGATCAAGGAAGACGACGCGCGGAACCCCGGCGTCATCGCGGACTGCACAGG
>JBKPSE010000226.1:0-4140 GCA_046765855.1 Acidobacteriota bacterium
GCTAACTGCTAACTGCCCACTGCCAATTGCTGCTAACTGCCGACTGCCCACTGCCCACTGCCAACTGCCAACTGCCAACTGCCAACTGCTAACCTACTAACTGCCCGACCGCCCTCCCACCCTCAGCTCTCAACCCCATCAACCTTTCGCAATTTCATCATAGAGAAATGCGGAGGCGATGATGCCGCCGTGGAAGTTCCCCAGATCGAGCTTTTCGTTGGGGGCGTGCGCGTTTTCGTCCGGCAGGCCGACGCCGAACAGGACGGACGGCAGACCGAGGATTTCCGAGAACGTGGCAACGACCGGGATCGATCCTCCTTCTCGGTTGAACACCGGTTCCTTGCCGAAGCCTTTCTGGATCGCGCGGCCGGCAGCCTGGACGTACTTGTTGTCGAAGTCGGTCATCCACGGTTTGCCGCCGTGCATGCGCGTGACCTTCACCTCGACGGTCTTCGGCGCGACTTTCTTGACGTAGTCCTCGAACAGCTGCGCGATCTTGTCCGGATGCTGGTCGGGCACCAGCCGCATGCTGACCTTGGCCATCGCCACTGCGGGGATGACCGTTTTCGCCCCCTCGCCGGTAAAGCCCGAGAGCAGGCCGTTCACTTCGAACGTCGGACGCGCCCAGACGCGCTCGAGCGTGCTGTAGCCGCTCTCACCGAACAGCCGCGGCGCGCCGAGCTCCTTGGCGTAGCGCTTCTCGTTGAACGGCAGGCGCTTCCACTGCTCGCGCTCCTCTTCCCGCAGCTCCCGGACGTCGTCGTAGAAGCCCGGGATCTTGACCCGGCCGCCGCGATCCTTCATCTGCGCCAGGATGTTGGCGAGCACGAAAGCCGGATTGGCCACTGCGCCGCCGAACGAGCCGGAATGCAGATCGGACTTGGTGCCGCGCAGATCGACCTGGAAGTAGACCAGGCCGCGCAGGCCGTAGCAGATCGACGGAATGCCGCGATCGAACATCGGCGAGTCGGAAATGACGACCACGTCCGCGCCGAGCTTGTCCTTGTGCGCCTTGACGAAGTTGTCGAGGTTCGCCGATCCGACTTCTTCTTCCCCTTCGAGAATGACCTTGATGTTGCACGGCAGGCGGCCGTTCTGCTTCAAGTGCGCCTCGATCGCCTTGAAGTGCATGAAGACCTGCCCCTTGTCGTCGGCCGAACCGCGCGCGTAGATTTCACCATCGCGAACGGTTGCTTCGAACGGCGGCGACTCCCACAGCTCCACGGGATCCACCGGCTGCACGTCGTAGTGACCGTAGAACAGGATTGTCGGCGCCCCTTCGGCGCCGAGCCAGTCGCCATAGACCACCGGGAAGCCGGGCGTGGCAATCAGTTCGACGTTCTGCATGCCGATGCGCCGCATCTCGTCCGCCGTCCACTGTGCGCAGCGCTTGACGTCGTCGGCATGCTGCGGCAGCGCGCTGATGCTCGGGATCGCCAGGTAGGCCTTCAGCTCGTCGACGTACTTGTCGCGGTTGGTGTTGATGAAATCGATCACTGCATTCATTTCAGCCATTCTGTCCCGTAAATCACGAACTGATCAATCCGACCGTCAACCGGGCTCCGATTGCGCGCCGCCCGCCGATTCATTTCTCTACCGGTAAGTCTTCGCGGTCGCCCCATTCCTTCCACGAGCCCGTGTAATTGCGCACCCGCGGATAGCCCAGGAGCCGCAGGGCGAGATAACCGTGCGCGGCGCGATAGCCGCCCTGGCAATAGGTGATGACTTCCTTGTCCGGCGTGACGCCAGCCTGTTCGTACATCGACCGGAGCTGATCGGCGGATTTGAAGGCGCCCTCTTCGTCGAGGTTGCGAGTCCATTCGACATGCACGGCGCCGGGAATGCGGCCGCCGCGCCTGGCCCGAACCGTCGTCCCGTCGAACTCGCCGTCTGAACGCGTGTCGAGCAGGACGACGCGTGGATCGTTGAGGCGGGCCCTGACGTCGCGCCACGTGGCGATCGTGTGCTCCTGCGGCGTCCCGCTCCACGTGCTCTTGGACGGGGGGGATGCTTCGCGTGTCACGGGGAACTTCGCGCGCACCCAGGCGCCGAACCCGCCGTCGAGGAGCTGCACGCGCGGATGCCCGAAGTACTCGAGAAACCAGAACGCCCGCGCCGCGCGGATGCCCGATTGCTCGTCGTAGACCACGACCGGCGTCTGCGCGGTGACGCCGCGCAAGTTGAACAGGTGGTCGATCATCCACATGAACGCCTTGAGCGGCGCCGGATCCGTGTCGATCAGCGAGACGCCCCACAGGTCCAGATGCACCGCGCCGGGAATGTGTCCTGTGGCGAAGTCCTCCGGCGGACGCAGATCGATGATCAACGGCGGACTGCCGTTGTCGATGGCCGCAGCCAGCGCCTCGGGAGCGATCAGCAGCTCGGGGTTGGCGTAACCTTTCATTCCAAGAGCGTACTACTACTGAGTGGCCAGGAATACGTAGCGGACGACGAACAGGACGGCCGACAGGTGGACGAGCCAGTGCGCTTCGCGCGCGCGCCCGTTCACGACTTTGAGCAGCGCGTAGGCAATGAACCCGAAGGCAATTCCATCGGTGATGCTGACCGCGAGCGGCATCACCAGAATGGTGAGAAATGCCGGGATGCCCTCGGTCGCGTCCTCCCAGGCAATCTGGCGGACACCCGGCATCATCATCGTGCCGACGAGAATGAGCGCCGGAGCGATCACCGGATAGAGCACGACGTTGTTGCCCGCGGCATAGCCGCCGCCGATCATCTTGACCAGCGGCGAACAGAACAGCGCCGCGAGGAAGAGCGCGGCGGTGACCATGTTGGCCAGGCCCGTCCTGCCTCCGGCGGACACGCCGGTTGCGCTCTCGACGTATGCGGTCACCGTCGAGGTGCCGAGCGTCGCACCGATGGCCGTGCCGATCGCGTCGGCGAGAAGCGCCTGGCGCGCGCGCGGCAGCTCGCGTCCGCGCATCAGTCCGGCCTGCCCGGCAACGCCGACCAGCGTGCCGACCGAGTCGAACAGCGCGAGAAAGAAAAAGATCGCGATCACCGGCAGCATGGCCGGCTGAAATGCGCCGGCGAGATCCAGTTTCAGGAACGTTGGCGCGAGCGACGGCGGCGCCGACAATACGCCCTCGAAATGCACCACTCCGCTCGCGAGACCGACGGCGGTCGAGGCGAGCATGCCAAGCAGCAGCGCGCCGCGCACGCCGCGGGCGAGGAGCGCCGCCATGATCACCAGGCCGAAGAGCGCGAGCAGCACCGGGGCGCCTTTGAGCGGCGCAAGCGTGACGAGCGTTCCGGGGGACGCCACGATCACGCCGGCCCATTCCAGACCGACGAGCGCAATGAGGAGGCCGATGCCCGCGGCGATCGCATGTTTGAGGGAATCGGGGATCGCGGTGATCAAGCGTTCACGCAGGCCCACTCCGGCGGTGAGCACGAAAACCGCGCCGGCGACGAACACGCCGCCGAGCGCGACCTGCCACGGTACGCGCATCCCGATCACGACGGCGAATGTGAAGTAGAAGTTGTGCCCCATCGCCGGCGCGACCGCGATCGGGTAATTGGCGCCGAGGCCCATCAGCACGGTCGCGATCGCACTGGCGAGGCAGGTCGCTACCAGGACGGCGCCGAAGTCCATGCCTGCCGCCGCGAGCACCGTCGGCTGAACGAAGATGATGTAGGCCATTGCGAGGAACGTGGTCACGCCCGCGACGACCTCCGTCCGGACAGTGGTGCGCTGCTCGCGCAAGTGGAAGACGCGCTCGATCAACAGGCGCATTGTAGCGACACTTGACCGCAGCACTCTTTACGCTGCAAAGTAGTGGAGTGGACGTTACCCGGGCGCTCGACCAGATCGCGGAAATCCATGGGCAAATCGCCAAAGGCGAGGTTTACCGCGGCTACCGGTCGCTGCCGGTTGCCGCGTCGGGCCTGGTAGGGCTGGCCGCGGCAGCGCTGCAGCCCGCCCATTTCGGCAACAGCGATCCGCTCGGGTTCTTCTGGTACTGGTCGGCCGTTGCGATTGGCGCCGGTTTCGTCGGCTCGAGCGAGATCGTCTACAACTACGTCGTTCATGAAGACGAGACGGCGCGGCGGCAGACGCGCAGGGTCCTCGGGCAGTTCCTCCCCAGCGTCGTCGGCGGCGCGGCGATGGCTGTCTGC
>JBKPSE010000227.1:0-4091 GCA_046765855.1 Acidobacteriota bacterium
CGCTCGAGGCGCTCGATCGCCGGCTGCAATCACGCCCGCCGCATGCGCTGATGGGAACGGCGTCGCTGCACGCGTCGATCATCTCTGGCGGCCGCGAGTTGAGCAGCTATCCGGACCGCTGCACGCTGCAGCTCGAGCGCCGCACGGTCACCGGCGAAACAGATGCCGTCGTGCGCGAAGAGATCGAGCGGATCCTGTCGGAGCTGAGACGCGCCGATCCCGAGTTCGAGGCGGGCGTGACGCCGCTCTTCTCGCGTTCCTCGTACGAGATTCCTGCCGACCACGAACTGCCGCAGCTGCTGCGCAAGCACTCCGTGCCGGGCGGCGGCAAACCGCTGCCCGGCAGCGAGCACAGCGTGGTCGACAGCGTTCCAGCCTTTGTGGGAATGAGTTTCTGGACGGATGCGGCGGTGCTGGGTTCGGCGGGGATACCTTCGGTGCTGTTCGGACCCGGCGGGGCGGGCCTTCACAGCACCGAGGAATATGTCGAAGTCGCTGACGTGCTTCGCTGCCGCGACGCCCTTGCCGCGCTGGCGCGCGACTGGTGCGGCGGCGCGAGCGCGTAGCCGGCTCAGGCGGTTTTGCGGAGAGCCAGGCGCTGCGGGACCAGTACGTGGCGGCGGGAATCGCCTTCGAAACGCTGACGCGGCGCCCGTCCGCTGACTTCCCAGCCGGGGCTGTCATACCCGCACGACGTGCAGCGCATCATCACGCGCTTGCCTTCGAAGTGCAGCACCGAGTCATGCCCCCGCAGGCCGCAGAACAGCTGGCCGAAACGCGACATCGCGCGATTAATCAGGCTGCCGGTCGTTGCCTGGGTGCCTTCCACGCCTGTCGTCGCCGTGAGCCGCTGGGGATAATTGGTCACCATGTCGACAATCACCTTTTTCTATTCGTAGGACGCGGGCTCGACTGGCCCGGTTCCACTCCTTGCACCTCAGGGATATCAACACCCGTGCCACGTACTGATGGATGAGCTATAACCTCAGCGAATGGAAGGTTTTAGCTGAATTCTGGCGACGAATTTGTGGCTGGCGCCGTGTAACGAGGGAAACAGGACATAGCAGAGCTAGTGGGCGCGCCGCTACACAGGTCCGGAAGTGCGTGACTCTTATCCCCTCTCCCTCAGAATTCCCCGAAGTACAAATCCGACATTGGCGGGCCGTTCACCAAGCCGTCGCATGAAGTAGGGGAACCATTCACGGCCGAATGGAACGTAGACGCGAACCCGATAGCCCTCCCGGCGCAGCGACGTCTGCAGATCGCGGCGAATTCCATAAAGCATTTGGTATTCATACGATGCCGCGGCAATCCCGCGTTCGGCCGCGTACGTCCGTGTCGCGGCAATCATCGCGGGATCGTGCGTCGCGATCGCTGGGTAGTTTCCACCCGCGAGCAGGATCTGCATGATGCGCACGAACGCCGCGTCGACGTCCGCCTTCGATTGATACGCGACGTCCTTCGGCTCCTTGTATGCGCCCTTCACCAGCCGCACTCGCGCGCCGAGCGCATTCATCCGGGCGGCGTCCTCTTCGCTGCGCGGCAGGCACGACTGCAGCACGACGCCGGCATTGCGATACCCCTGCTGCCACATCGTCTCGAACACGTCGAGCGTCACCGCCGTGAACGGCGAGTTCTCCATGTCGATGCGGACGAAAAAATCCTTCGCTGCCGCAGCGTCGAGGATGCGGCGCAGGTTGTCGACGCAGGTTGCCCGATCGATGGTGAGGCCAAGCTGCGTGAGCTTGAGCGAGACGTTCCGCTCGATGCCCGACGCGGCAACGGTGTCGATCATGACCAGATACGCGCGGGTCGCGGCATCCGCCTCCGAGATGGAGGCGACGCTCTCGCCGAGAAAATCGAGCGTCACCATCAGGCCGTCGCGCCCGATGGCGCGGGCCGCGGCGATGGCTTCCTCGATCGTCTCGCCGGCGATGAAGCGCCGCGCGAAGCCGCCCCCCGCGCGCATGCCGTAGCGCGACGCAAGCGATTTCAGAGTCTGGCTGCCCGCAAGAACGGAAAAGAAAGCCTTGGAAACCGTCTGAAGCATCAGTGGGTGCGCAGGGGACGCCGCGGCGCGAGCAGATGCTGAATCGTGCGCGCGTAGTAGCGCAGCACGGTCCGCTCGCGCACGCGGTAGCGTCCGCCGCGCTCGACGTGAATGACGTTGCGTTCGGCGAGCATCGCGCCGCCCGCCTCGACCGCGTCGCGCCCGCTATGTACGGCGAGGTTCGCGTGCGACAGCCGCAGCGCGTCGATGATGGCGTCGGCGCGCCCTTCGAGGTCCCGTCTGGCAATCGACGGCCGCATCGCCGCGGCCACGATCGCCGTCGGCAGCACTTTGTAGAGCACGCCGATCGTGTCGCGAATCTGGTGCGCCAGCTCCATCACGTCGCGTTTGGCTTCCGGATCGTAGCCGCCGAGCGGGATTGGCTTGCCGAAGGTGACGAACGCGCGCGACTGATAGCCGACCGCATACCGCACCATCTCCGCCACTTCGCGGCTGAACGGCCGCGCGCGCCGCTTCGTCGCGGCGTGCGGCAGGATGTGGTCTTCGAGCACGATGTCGTAGGCGACGGCGAGGGGCACGATCGCCGCGCCGTCCACGTGCGCCTGCAGCGCCGCGTGCAGCAGTCCTGTCTTTGGCGCCTTGAGCTCGCCGGTATAGCTGCGTCCCCCCTCGATGTAGAAGAGCAGGTCGCTGCGCTGGAGCAGTTCCGCGACGTAGGCCTTGAGCGTGACCAGATACGCCGGATCCTTGGTGTTGCGGCGGATCGGAATCGCGCCGGTGACGTGGCGATGGAGGAGACCGAGCGGACCGCCGAACAGGTTGATGCCCGCCGCCGTCACCGGCGGGCGGATGCCGTTGTCGTCGAGCACGAGCGGCTCGACCAGGTAGTCGAGATGCGACTTGTGGTTCGACACGTAAATCACGCGGCCGGCCCGGGTCGCCTGCTGCGGGATGCCCACGTTCTCGTCGAGGCGATCGATCTTGCGCAGGATCACATAGAGCGGATGCTTCAGCGCGCGGTAGATCGGGTAGCGCTGTGTGGTCTTGAGCTCGTCGAGATAGGCGTGGATGCGCTCGCGCGCCTGCAGCTCGCTTTGCCCGTGACCGCCGCGCAGGTACCGCACGACGTCCTTTCGCGCGAGAACCGCCTGGGTAATGTCGTCGGGAAGCACCGGCTCCGACTATACCGTCTTTTCCACCTCGCGGCACACCGCACCGGTGAACTCGGTGGTGGTCGCGGTGCCGCCAATGTCACGCGTCCGTACCCGGCCCGCGGCAAGCACGCGCACCAGCGCATCCCGGATCTGCGCCGCTTTTTCCCCCTCGCCCACGTGTTCGAGCATCAGCAGGCCCGAAAGCAGCAGCGCGGTGGGATTTGCGAGGTTCTGATCGGCGATATCAGGGGCGCTGCCGTGGACCGCTTCGAACACAGCCGCCTCCGCGCCGATGTTCGCTCCCGGGACGACGCCGAGGCCGCCGACCAGACCGGCGCACAGATCCGAGACGATGTCGCCGTACAGATTCGGCAGCAGCAGCACGTCCAGCTTCTCCGGATGCATCACCAGATGCATGCACGCGGCATCGACAATCCGTTCGTCGTAGGGAATGTCGATGAACTCGCGCGAGACGCGGCGGCAGCTGTCGAGAAACAGCCCGTCGCTCAACTTCATGATGTTGGCCTTGTGGATCGCGGTCACCCGTTTCCTGCCGAAGGCACGCGCGTGCTTGAAGGCGAACTGCGCGATTCGCGTCGACGCTTTCTCCGTGATGATCTTCAGGCTCTCGACGATGCCGGGCACGATTTCGTGTTCGAGACCGGCGTAAAGATCCTCGGTGTTCTCGCGGACGATGACGAGATCGACGTTTTCGAACCGGCTGGGCACCCCCGGCAGGTTGCGCACGGGACGCAGGTTCGCGAACAGATCGAGCGCCTTGCGCAGGCCGACGTTGACGCTGGTAAAGCCCTCGCCGATGGGCGTCGTGACCGGGCCCTTGAGCGCGACCTTGTTGCGCTTGACCGAGTCGAGCAGTGGAACGGGCAGCGTCTGACCGTAGCGCTTGAAGGCGATGACGCCGGCGT
>JBKPSE010000228.1:0-11962 GCA_046765855.1 Acidobacteriota bacterium
GAGCTGGTGGTGCACGCGCGCGGCGATCACATGCTGAGCGGGGTCGGCGAGGGCAACAGCTGGCCGCTGTCGTTGCGGCAGGCGGCGGAGAAGGTGGAACGGCAGGCGGGAAAACTGAAATCGCGCTGGACCGAAGGCAAGCGGCAGCGCTCGAAACCCGCGGCCACGCCGCCGCAGGGGCAGAGCGGCGCCGCGCGCGGCCGGCGTGTCGTCCGCCACACACGCTACGCGATCAAACCCATGTCGGTCGAAGACGCCGCGCTGCGGGTGGAATCGGGGCCGGATACCTTCGTCGTCTTTCGCAACTCGGATAACGACGCCATCAGCATCGTCCACCGGCGCAAAGACGGCACGCTCGGGCTGATCGAGCCCGACTGATCGGCGATCGGCGATTAGTGATCGATGATCAGGAATTGGCGATTGATCATTGGCGATTCGAGTAGGACGATAGCAGCGCGGTTCAGCAATCGACAGCCGGCAATGGTAATCGTCAGTCGTCACTCGACGACCTTTCATCGGCCATCGACGATCGCCGATCGCCAATGACAACGGCCGGCGTACCTGTCGCCACACTCCTGCGTGACCTCGCCGATTCGCGCGGCATCACCCTCGAGCTCCTCGCCGGAGCCGGCGGCCTCGAGCGGCGCATCACCAATCCTCATCCACAGAAGACCGGACTCGCGCTCAGCGGATTCGATCGTTTCCTGCGTGAGGGGCGCGTGCTCGTGCTCGGCGAGAGTGAAGTGCGGTTTCTCGAATCCCTTGCGCCGGCCGAGCGCGCCGAGGTCATCCGCCGCGTCTATTCGCACGCGCTGCCATGCCTGGTGGTCACTGCCGGATTCACGCCGCCACCGGAACTGGCGGTCGAAGCCGATCGGGCCAACATGCCGCTGCTGAAAACCAAAGCGGCCACGCCGCTGGTCATGGCGGGGCTCTCCACCGCGCTCGACGTATACCTGGCGGCGCACACCGTGCTGCACGGCGTCCTGATGGACATCCTCGGACTCGGCGTGCTGATTACCGGCGAAAGCGGCATCGGCAAGAGCGAGTGCGCGCTCGATCTGGTCGTCCGCGGCCATCGCCTCGTCGCCGATGACGCCGTGGAACTGCGCGTCCGCGCGGACGCGTATCTCATGGGAACATGCCCGCCGCTGACGCGCCATCACATGGAGATCCGCGGCCTGGGTCTGATCAACGTTCAGGATCTGTTCGGCGTCGCCTCGACTCGGCGCTCGAAGCGGGTCGAGCTGGTGGTGCAGCTCGAACGCTGGGATCCGACTCGCGAGTACGATCGCCTCGGTCTCGACGAAACGCACTACGAGACGCTGGGCGTCCGAGTGCCGATGGTCAGAATGCCGGTGGCGCCCGGACGCAACCTCGCGATCCTGGTCGAAGTCGCCGCCCGCAACCAGCTGCTGCGCAACGGCGGCCTCAATTCCGCCCGGCGGCTCGCCGATCGGCTCGACGCGCAGCTCGGACACGGACGCGAAGCGCACGACTTCGAATTTGGAGAAGACATCTGAGCAAGCGGCAAGCCACAGGACGCAGGCGCGAAGCCGCATTGCGGCGGCGGGACGCTGGAAGCCGGAAGCGGGATGCGGAGAACCGGAAGCACGAATCCGCCAGACGGCAGCCGGATACAGGAAACCGGAAGCGGGGCAGAGTGGAGCGACGGCACGCGGCGCGGCGGGCGGCACGAACGGCAGTCGCCTCGAAGTTCGTCGTCCTGACCGGCCTTTCCGGATCCGGAAAATCGCAGGCGATCCGTGCGCTGGAGGATCTCGGCTACTTCTGCGTCGACAACCTGCCGGTCGCGCTGCTGCCGATGCTCGCGGAACTGACGCTGCGCGCCGGCACTGAGATCGCGCGCGCCGCCGTCGTCGTCGACGTGCGTGAAGGAAAAATGCTCGACGAGCTGCCGAGAGTGTTCAAGCGCCTGAAGGAGATGCGCAATCTCCACCCGGTGCTGATCTTTCTCGACGCGGATGACGATGTGCTGGTGCGGCGCTTCAGCGAGACCCGCCGGCCGCACCCGCTCGCGCCGAACCGATCCGCTGCCGAAGGCATCCGCGAAGAGCGCGAGCACATGAAGCCGCTGCGCCGGCTCGCCGATCACGTGGTCGACACCTCGAAGATGACGGTGCACGAGCTGCGCCACGCCTTCCGCAACGTCGACGCTGGCCGCTCGCCGGGCGCGCAGCTGGTCGTCACGGTGCTGAGCTTCGGCTTCAAGCACGGCATTCCGGTCGATTCCGATCTGCTGTTCGACGTGCGCTTTCTGCCGAATCCGCATTTCGTGCCGAAGCTGCGGCCGCACACCGGCCGCGACCGCGAGGTCAAGGCCTTCCTCGAGAAGTCCGACGCCACGCACGACTTCCTCAAGCACACGCTGAACCTGCTGCGCTTCCTGGTGCCGCAATACGTGGCGGAAGGGAAGTCGTATCTGACGGTCGGGATCGGCTGCACCGGGGGTCGGCATCGTTCGGTGATGATCGCCGAAGCAATCAAGAAAGGGCTCGCCGGACTCAAGGGTGTGCAGACGCGCGTGCGGCATAGGGATATTGCGATCGACTAGTGTCGTGCTGAGGGTGCTGAGGGTGCGGAAGGGTGCTAAGGGTGCTGGTGCCAAAGGTGCTGGAGGTGCTGGAGGTGCTTCGGGTGCTGGAGGTGCTGAAGGTGCTTCGGGTGCTAAAGGTGCCAAAGGTGCTGCGGGTGCCAAAGGTGCTCCGGGTGCTAACGGTGCCGAGGGTGCTGAAGGCGCTGTGAGGTGTGACCGGTGCTGAAGGTGGGAGTCGTCGTCGTGACGCACGGTCAGCTCGCAGCCGAGCTGCTCAACGCGGCCGAGATGATCGTCGGCGATCTGCCCCATTTCACCGCCGTCTCGATCGGGTGGCATGACGATGTGGATCTGGCGCGCGAGGAGATCGGGCGCGCCATTGAGCGGGTGCGTGAGAAGGCGGCGGCTCCCGACACAGCGGGCGGCGTGCTGGTGCTGACCGATATGTTCGGCGGCACGCCGGCCAATCTGGGGGTGACGTTTCTCGAGAAGGATCGTGTCGAAGTGATCACCGGGCTCAATCTCGCGATGCTGATGAAGCTGGCGCGGCCGCTCAAGGACAGCGACCTGCTCACGCTCGCGCGCGACATCGCCGACCAGGGGCGCAACGCCATCTGGGTCGCCTCCGATCTGATCCGCGGAGAGAAGCGGTGAAGACCTGCGAAATCTCGATCCCGAACGCGCTCGGCATGCACGCCCGCGCCGCGGCGAAGTTCGTGCACACGGCCGGACGCTTCGCGGCGCAG
Source organism: Acidobacteriota bacterium (assembly GCA_046765855.1). GTDB lineage: Bacteria > Acidobacteriota > Vicinamibacteria > Vicinamibacterales > 2-12-FULL-66-21 > JAICSD01. The sequence continues at coordinate 3,304 of JBKPSE010000228.1, forward strand.
GTGAAGGTCGCGCGCGGCGGCCGCGAAGTCGACGGCAAGAGCATCATGGGACTCCTGCTGCTGGCCGCGGCGCGCGGCAGCGCCATCCGGATCATCGCGGACGGACCGGACGAAGACGAGGCGATCGGCGCCCTGTGCGCGCTGATCGAACGCGGCTTCGACGAAACTCCCGTCGAAGGCGCGCAGGACCAGCCATGCGACTGAAAGGACTCGGCGTCTCGCCCGGCATCGGCATCGGCCGCGCCCTGGTGGTGACGCGAGGCTCGCGCAACCTGCGGTTCCGGATTCCCGAACGCCGCGTCGACGCCGAACTGGAGCGCCTCGATGCGGCTCGCGCCCAATCGCGCGAGCAGATCCAGCACATCAAGGAGCGGATCGCCATCGCCGCAGGCGCCGAACACGCGTACCTGTTCGACGCCCAACTGCTGATGCTCGACGATCCGATGCTGGTCGATCGCGCCGCCGACATCGTCAGGCACGAGCGGCTCAACGCCGAATCGGCGCTGCAGCGCGTGCTCGACGAGGTGTCGTCGCTGTTCGAGCAGATGGACGATCCCTACTTGCGCGAGCGAAAGGGGGACGTGGACGATCTGGTCGGGCGGCTGTGCATGAACCTGCGCACCGGCGGCAATCCGACCCACATCTTCCGCGATCTCGAAGGACCGCTCGTGCTCGTCGCCGAGGAGCTGAGCCCCTCGCTCATCGCCCAGCTCGATCTCGACCGCCTCGCCGGTTTCGTCACCGACGCCGGCAGCTGGACCTATCACACGGCGATCCTGGCGCGGTCGATCCATCTGCCTGCGGTATCCGGCGTGCGTCACGCCAGCGGCCTGATCGCGCCAGGGGCGCTGCTTGCCGTCGACGGCTCGGCCGGCGAGGTGCTCGTCGATCCGCAACCGGACGTGGTCGCTGAGCTCGAGACCCGATCGAAGAAGCGGCGCGCCTACGAGCGGTCGCTCGACGAGTACGTCTCGCTGCCCGCGGTCACCATCGACGGCACCCTGGTGCGGATCGAGGCGAACGTGGAGCTGCCGGAGGAAGCGGCGCGCGCGCGGCTGCGCGGCGCTGAGGGGATCGGTCTGTACCGCTCCGAGTTCCTGCTCGCCGGCACCAGCGCGGCCGGCCTCGACGAGGATGCGCAATACACAGTCTACGTCCGTCTGATCGAGGCGATGGCCGGCGGCAGAGTGACGGTGCGCACCTTCGACGTCACCGAATCGCAAATGGGCCTGACGCACGGAGAACACGGACGATCGCCGCTCGGCTTGCGCGGCTTGCGCCTCAGCCTCTCCTTCGACGAGGTGTTCCAGGCGCAATTGCGGGCGCTGCTGCGCGCCGCGGTTCACGGTCCGCTCCGCATCATGTTCCCGTTCGTCACGGGCGTCGAGGAGCTGCGTGCCGCGCGCACTGCCGTCCAGCAGGCGGCTTCGGCGCTGCGCGCGCGCGGCATCTCCGTGCCCGACGTGCCGATCGGGATCATGATCGAGGTGCCGTCTGCCGCGCTGACCATCGATCTGCTCGCGGGAGAAGCGGATTTCGTCAGCATCGGCACCAACGACCTGATCCAGTACACGCTCGCCGTCGATCGCAACGACGATCGCGTGTCGGGCATGTACGCGCCGCTGCATCCGGCGATCCTGCGCGTGCTGCGCCACGTGGCGCGGGGCGCGCGCCGCGGCCGCCTGCCGGTCTCGGTCTGCGGCGAGATGGCGGCGGATCCGGTGCTGCTGCCGCTGCTTGCCGGTCTGGGGCTGCGCGAGTTCAGCATGACGCCGTCAGCGATTCCGGTTGCGAAGCAGGTCGTCCGCGGCTTGCGCATCTCCGATAGCGCCCGCCTCGCCAGCCGCGCGCTGAAGGCGGCGACCGTCGCGGAGGTGGAGAAAGTGCTGGCGGATTCGATTTCGGCGGTGAAGTCGCAGTAGGAGACTTGGAGCAGGACGCAGGAACCGGACGCGATCGCGATGTGTTGATTACTCGCGACTCGAACCGTTTTCCTGGCGGTCGGTACATCCGGTGACCTCCTCTGTCACGACAAGGAGCGATAGTGAGCGAACCAACGCGAGTGGAGAAGCCGTGGGGCTACGAGCTGCACTGGGCAAAGACCGACCGGTACGTGGGCAAATTGATTCACGTCAACGCCGGGCATGCCCTCAGCCTGCAGTACCACAATCAGAAGGACGAGACGATCTTCCTGTGGTCCGGCCGCATGCTGTTCGAGATCGCCCCCGAACCGTTGAAGGATGCCGATGAGAACGGCGCGCGCGGACCGTTGACGGCGCGTGAAATGAAGCCGGGCGAGGCCGTGCACGTCGTGCCCAAGACCGTGCATCGGATGACGGCAATCACCGATTGCGATATCTTCGAGGTTTCCACGCCCGAACTGCAGGACGTCGTGCGCTTGGAAGACCGGTACGGACGCCGGTCTTGACGTGAAAGTCTAGAGGTCAGAGAGGACGGAACGATGGGAAGCGTGAACAAAGTGATCCTGGTGGGCAATCTCGGTCGAGACGCCGAGCTGCGCTACACGCCGGGCGGCGCCCCGGTGGCCACCTTGAACCTGGCGACGACGGAGGTCTGGAACGACAAGTCATCCGGCCAGAAGCAGGAAAAAACCGAATGGCACCGCATCGTCCTGTGGGGCAAATCGGCGGAGTCGCTGTCCGAATACCTGACCAAGGGGAAACAGATCTACGTCGAAGGGCGCCTGCAGACACGCAAGTGGCAGGACAAAGACGGCAACGACAAGTACACGACGGAGATTCGCGGCGATCGGATCGTCCTGCTCGGCGGCGGCGGAGGTATGGGCGGCGGTGGAGGGCGCGCGCCGCAGCGCGCGGCAGTGGGCGCCGGCGCCGGCGGCGAGCACGAACCGATGGGCGAGCCGATCAGCGACCTGACCGACGACGATATTCCGTTTTAGCCGCTCATCGTTTATTCAGCCGGTCGAGCGCATTGCGCGCCTGGCTGGCTGAAAACGTCGTCGGATACTTTTGAATGAGCGTCTCGTAGGTGCGCTTGGCGTTCTCGATCTGCGTCAGGCGTTCGAACGTCTGGCCAAGCTTGTAATAAGCCTCGGGGACGCGATCGGTGTTCTGCGGATAGTCCGAGATCACCTTCTGGAACGCCGCGCGCGCTTCGTTCATCCGGTTGAGATTGAAGTACGACATGCCGATGTTGTACTGCGCGTCGGCGGCATTGGCGAGGCGCGGGAACGCCTGGATGAACCCTTCGAACCCTTGGATCGCCAGCTCGTAGCGCCCGGCCGTGTAGTCGTCGTAGCTCGCCTCGTACATGCGCTGCGGTGAGACGCCCGCCGGCGGCGCGGCCGAAGCCGGAGGCGCGGCGGTCGGCGGCATCGTGCCTGGTTCCCCGCCGGCCGGATTCACCACACCCTGTGGCGGCGCCTGCGACGAGGCGATTGCCTGGCGCAGCGTCTCGATCTCCTGCCCGACGGTCGAGATCCGCACGTTGGTCTCGTCGGTCTTCTCGCGCAGCGTGCGGACGTTCTCGCCGATGTTGTTGACGGCGAGCGTCTGATCCGCCATCGCCTTGCGCATCGCCGCCGACTGATCGTCGATCTTGGTGGTGACCGTCTTCAGCGTGTCCTGCAGCGAGCCGAGCAGCTGCTGCAGCTGGGCGTTCTGCTCCTGCAGCATGCGGATCTCAGCCATCAGCTGCAGATGCTCTTTATTGGCCGCGGCATACGCCGGCGACGCGGTGGTCGCAACGAGAGCAAACAGGACGGCTCCAATTACTCGCATGGCAGCTCCGTTCGATTCCAGATTTCCGGATTCCCGCATTTGCCGCAGCCTCAATCTACTTGCTGGTCACGACGAAATGGGCGCGGCGATTGTTCTTCCATGCCGATTCGTCGTGTCCCGGATCGAATGGAAATTCCTTGCCATAGCTGACGGTGCGCAGCCGATCGGCGGGCACGCCGAGCGACACCAGATACGTCTTGGCGGCGAGGGCGCGCTTTTCGCCGAGCGCGAGATTGTACTCGGCGGTGCCGCGCTCGTCGCAGTGCCCCTCGATCGTAATCACCCAGTTGGGATACTTGCGCAGGATTCCGGCGTTGGCGTTGAGCGCCTGCTGCGCCGGTCCGTCGACTTCGAAGCTGTCGAGCGCGAAGAACACGGGCTGGAACGGCGAGTTCTTGTTGATGACGTCGAGGTCGCCGCTGACCAGCGGGTCGTCGGTGATGGTCGGCTCCGGCGGCACCGGCGTCGTATCCGGCACGGGCGTGGGAGGCGCCGGCGGCGGATTCGCTGCGGTCGTTCCGCCGGCGGCGGGAGGCGGCATCGGCCGCGCGACCGGCGGCTTCTTCTTGCCGCACGCGCCAGCGCTCATTGCCACGACCAGAACCCCGACCATCGCGAACTGTATATGTCTCATCTTTCTCCGCTCACTTCGTAAACACGTTGCCGCCAAATCCCGGAACCACCAACCCCAATCGCTACTGCGACCAGTTCGGATACTTGTTGTTCCCCTCGCGCGTGATCTGCCGCAGGTCATTGCCGTCGCGCGCAATTGTATAGACCTGCACCTTGCCGTTGCGCGTCGACGTAAACGCGATGTGGCGGCCGTTGGGGGAGAACGCGGGACTCTCGTTGGTGCCGATGCCGTCGGTAATCCGGCGCGACTCGTTGCTGGCGAAGCTGTAGACCTTGATGTCGAACCCCGGACCGCTCTTTGCCGCATACGCGATCTCGTTGAACGGCGCCGCCGACCACGTGGGGCGGTAGCATTCCTCGTTGACCAGCGGACGCTGACCGCTGCCGTCGGCGTTCATCAGGTAGATCTTCGGCGTTCCGGTGCGTTCCGACACCCACGCCAGCTGGGCTCCGGTTGGCGACCAGGTCGGCGAGACGTCGATGCCGGGATGATTGGTCATCCGGCGCACGCCGCTGCCGTCGCGATTCATCACGTAGATCTCGGGGTTGCCGTCGCGGTTCGAGGTGAACGCGATCTTCGAGCCGTCCGGCGACCATACCGGCAGATAGTTCTGCTTGGACGGATTGCCGTTCGCCGGCGTCTGCCGATCGCCCGTCTGGATGAACGAGAAGACGATGTCCTGGAAGGTGCCGACGCCGCCGGAAGGGCGGTAGCTGGTATAGGCGATGACCTCGCCATCGGGCGACCAGGTCGGCGTGATGTTCAGCGTCTTGGTGTTGGTCACCTTGCGCGGATTGGCGCCGTCGTAATCCGCGATGAAGATTTCCTGCACGTCGCGATTGTTCACCGGTCCCTTGAGCATCTCCGCGGTGCGGTCGGATGAGAAGGTCAGACGCGTGCGCGCCACACCGCGGCCGTTCATCTGCTGCTTGTACATCTCGTCCCAGATCGTGTGCGCGAACCGCCGTGGATTGGCGACCGAACCGGTGTATTCCTTGCCGAAGGCGGACTGGCCGGTTGCAACCTTGATCAAACGCACCTGGACAACGATCCCGTTCGGCGCCTTGCTCACCGTACCGATCAGGAGACCGTCCGCGTTGAGCTCGTTCTTCCAGCGATCGAGCGGAACGTTGTCGATCGAGGTCGGCTTCGGAATGGTGGCAATCGCGTCCTTGGCGATCATGTAGTACTCGCGCTCGTAGGCGATGTCATCCCAGAGCACGTCGCCGATCGTCTTCGCAGCGGCAACGGTTTCTGCATCAGACGACAGCGGAATGAACCCGGCGACCGCGAGTTTCGGCGGACCGCCGCCGACGCCGGTCACGCTCACTTCTACCTCCGTGGGCTGCCGCGGCGGCTGCGGCGGCTGCGCTTGCGGAGGCTGCTGCTGCGCGAGCAGCGTGAGCGAGAAACAGGCTGCGGTGACGGCCAGCGCAAATGAACGGCGGGGATGTCTTGTGATCATCGGATGAAGGTCATATTGAGATGCACCGTCAGGCGATCTCCGGTGAACGCCGCAGGCAGCGGCGGAAGTTGCCGAGTGCTGACGATCGCGCGCTGCGCCGCGAGATTCAGGAGCGGCGCGGCGGGCTTTTCGATTTCGACGTTGGTCAGCATGCCGTCGCGTTGAATGGTGAACTTGATGCGGACGGTGCCGTCGATGCCCTGCTTCTCCTGCCAGTTCTTGCGCACCATCGCCACCATCTGATCCAGATACTCGGGGCAGCAGAAGTCCGCATAGTCGGTATAGGCGGCGCCACCACCGCCGCCCCCGGTGGCGAGGCCGCCGAATTGCGTTTGCGTCCGGCTGCCGGTTTCCACCCGCGCCGTTCCCTTGGTCACTTCCGCGCCTTGCGTGGGCGTGCGGCCGCGCAGCTGCTGCGTCTCCTTTTTCGGCTCGGGCTTCGCAGTCGCCTTCGGCGTGGGCGCCGCCTTCACCGGTTCGACCATCTCCGGCTTCGCAATTGCCGGCGGCGCATCGTTCTTGGGCTTCACGCTTTCTGGGACGGCTTCCTGGATCTGTTTCGCTGAAATCGGATTGCGTCCCTGCGTCTCTCCGGGCGCGCCCCCAAGCGAAATCATCATGACGTTGCGTTCGTCGGGCGCCGTGTCCCACTTCGTCGGCACGAACGCAATCGCGGTGATCAGTGCCGCGTGCAGGGCCAGCGACACCAGCACCATTCGCGAGACCTTGTCGGCGTCTTGCGCCCGGTCGACGAGGACTTCGGAAACAGCGTCCATTTACTTCGATCCCACCGGCAGTGTGACGACGCCGACTTTCTCGATGCCCGCGGCCTTCAACCGATCGAACACGTAGACGATGTGCTTGAAGGCGACGTCGCCGTCGCCGCGCACGAACAGCGATTTCTCCGAGCTCTCGAGCAGCGCCTGCTTGACGCGTTCCTCGAGCACGTCGACCGGAATGCTGTCGTTGCCGATCTGCACGCGCCGGTCCTTGTCGAACGACGCGGGCACGGTGACGTAAATCGGCTTCGCGCTCACGTTCTTCGCGTTCGCCGCGCGCGGCAGGTTCACCTGCATCCCCTGCGTCATCATCGGCGCCGCCACCATGAAGATGATCAGCAGCACCAGCATCACGTCGACGAGCGGGACGACGTTGATCTCGGCGAGCGAGCTCGAGACACGCACCGCGCGGCCGCGCTTGCCGCGCGACGATCCGTGGCCGTGGCCGGGATTCTGTTGAACCTTGGGCATTACGTGAAGTTCCGCTCCGAGATATTCAGAAACTCCAGCGCAAAGTCATCCATCTGCGACGCGAAGTCCTTCACCCGGTTCGTGAACGCGTTATAGAAATAGACCGCCGGCACCGCGGCGAAGAGGCCTGCGGCGGTGGCGATCAACGCGTCCGCGATTCCCGGCGCCACGACGGCAAGGCTTGTCGAGCCCTCGGCGCCAATACGAGTGAACGCAAACATGATCCCGATCACCGTGCCGAACAAACCGATGAACGGCGTAATAGCCGCCGTGGTCGCGAGAAACAACACGTGTTTCTCGAGCCTGCCGACTTCGACACTGGTCGCGCGCAGCAGTGCCCGATCGACCGCATCAAGGCTTCGTAACGTTGGACGCGTGGAACCGGCCGCTGGCTTGGGTTCGCCGTCGCCGATCCGCGTCGAAGGCTGCCGCAGCTGCGTGTTCAGCTCGGCATAGCCCGCCTGGAAGATGCCGACGAGCGGACTCGCCGGCACGCTGGCGCAGATCGATTGCACCTCGGAGAATTTCGTGCTCTTGCGGAAGACCTGCAGGAATGTTCCGCTGTCACGCGCCGCGCGGCGAAATTGCGAGGCTTTGAGCAGAATGATCCCCCAGGACACGGCGGAGAAGAGCAGCAGGATCAGGAGAACGCTCTTCGCGAGCCAACTGGCGTTCGCGATGAGGTGAACGAAATCCACTCCGCCGGTCCCAGGGTCCGGCGCGCCCTGCAGGGCCAGGGCGGCGAATCCAAACGTGAGCAAAAAGAATCCTCCGGCCGGCCGCCGGTGAGCGGTGGCCCCAGTCGCGCCGCTGGGACAGCGCAGTTACGGGAAGGGTAACACGCGCCTCAGGCGCTGTCAAAGCTCTGATAGAATTGAAGTTCCCCATGATCCGGTTCCTCAGCATCAGCCATCTGGCGGTCATCGATCGGCTCGAGCTGGAGTTTGCCCCCGGCCTGAACGTCCTGACCGGAGAAACGGGCGCGGGGAAGTCGATCCTCGTCGGAGCGGTCGGCCTGCTCGTCGGCGGACGCGCCAGCGCCGACCTCGTCCGGACCGGCGAAGACACGGCTGTGGTGCAGGCTGCCTTTGAAACACCTGACGGCGGCGAACTCCTCGTCCGGCGCGAGATCTCCTCGCAGGGACGGAGTCGCGCCTTCGTCGACGGCGCGCTCGTCACCAGCGCCGCACTCCGTGAAGCGGCCGGGGCCCTGGTCGATCTCCATGGTCAGCACGAGCACCAGGTGCTGCTCGATCCAGCCGCGCACCTCGATCTCCTCGACGAATTTGCCGGCCTGACCTCGGCGCGCGAGAGTGTCGCCGCCGCATTCCGCGTCTGGCTGCAGCTGCGCGACGAGCGTTCGCGGCTTGCCGCGCGCGAGCAGGAAAAAGCGTCGCGGGCCGAGTTCCTGCAATTCCAGCTTGCCGAGATCGACAAAGCGAACCCGCAGTCGGGCGAAGACGAGCAGCTCGCGACGACGCGGCAGGTACTCGCAAATGCCGATCGCCTGAAGCGCTTGTGCGCGGAAGCCTACACGTCGCTGTACGAA
>JBKPSE010000229.1:0-3353 GCA_046765855.1 Acidobacteriota bacterium
GACCCGATCGATTCAGGAGGCGGTGGGGACCATCGATCCCAATCAACCCGTGAAAGTGGTACGCACAGCGGAAGACGCGCTGGCGGACGCGGGTTGGGCCCGTGAGCGGTTCGTGACGTTGCTGTTGCTCGGCTTCACGGCTTCTGCGTTGATGCTCGCAGTCGTCGGGCTCTACAGTGTCGTGTCGTACTCGGTGTCCTGCCGGTTCAAAGAATTTGGCATCCGTATGGCGCTCGGTGCCGGTCGTGGGCGCATCGTAAACGCTGCGGTGCAGCCGGCGGTCTTCGCCATCGTCACCGGCCTTTTCGCTGGTCTCGCATTGAGCGTGGGGCTTAACAAGCTCGTCGCCCAGTGGTCGATCGGCCATCTGAACGATCCGATCGTGCTCGTCGCTGTCAGCCTGGTGCTGTTTGTCGTGACGATGATGTCCGCCGCGATTCCGGCAAACCGAGCTGCCTCGATTCAGCCGGTCGACGCGCTTCGGATCGACTGACAAAGGCCAGCCGCGCCGATCGAGCGGCGCGCCGCCCGCAAATAGTTGATCGTATATGGTTTACGGAGCTGGCTCCTCGGGCTGGACTCGAACCAGCAACCCTCCGGTTAACAGCCGGATGCTCTGCCATTGAGCTACCGAGGATCTGAGGCAGGTCCGCCCCGCCCGAGCGCGCTGGCGGGAAGGCGTGAAACCCCAAGTGTAGCGGATCGACGGCCGATCCGGCAACACGCCGCTAGCGCGAGGCGCCTGCAACCAGCTCGAAGCCGAGATCGTCATGTCCGATCGCCGAATTGGTCAGAACGATCGCCGCGACCTTGCGCGACTTGTCGAACCCGATCCACGTTCGATACCCGCCGGTACCGCCGTTGTGCCACACGACTTCGCGGCCGTTGATCCGGCGGATCAGCCAGTTCATCGCGATCGACATGTCCTCGCGGCCGGCGGAGCGCCGCGCGACGTGCGTCCGCTGCATGATGCGCTGCAGCCGGCCGCCCGAAGGATCGAGATTGGCGCGCGCGAACTTCACCATGTCGCTCATCGTCGAGCGCAGCGCCCCCGCGCCCTCGAACGTGCGCACGTCCCAGTTCGAGGTGACGACGCCGAGCGGGTCGTGACCCTTGGCAAGGTGCGCGAGCATCCACGGCGTGAGCGTGATGCCTGAATGCTCCATCTTCAACGGCATCAGGATGCGCTCCTTCACCAGCGCCTCATAGCTCTTGCCCGCGCGGCGCGACAGCGCCTGTCCGAGAAGGCCGACGCCGAGGTTCGAGTACTCGAACTCCGCGCCGATGTCGCGCTTCAACGTATACCGGCCGAGAAACTCGAACATCTGCCGCGGCGTGTAGTCGGCGTAGGGATTGAGCGAGTTCACGGGCCTGAGATTGTCGGGCATGCGCGGCAGCCCGGACGACTGTGTCGACAGATCGATCAACGTGATCTTCCTGCCGTTGCGCTCCGGTACGCGCACGTCCGGCGGCAGGTATCGCGCGACCGGATCGTCGAGCTTCACCTCGCCCCGGTCCGCCATGTCGGCGAGAAGAATGCCGGTGAAGACCTTGGTGATCGATCCGATCTCGAATACCGAATCGGCGTCGAGCGGCCTGGCGCCGGGCCCGGGATCGCCAAAGGCGGCAATCGAAGATGAGCCATCCGGCTCGATCGTCGCCACCACCATCCCCGTGCTCTTCTTGGCGTCGACGCGCGATTTGATCGCGGAAGCAATCTCCGCGTTGCGGGTGCCGCCAGGAACGGCAGCGATGAAGAGCGCCGCGATCAGAACCAGGACCTGCGTCAGCATCGTTTCACAATGTCCGGGGCGAAGTTTGCCACATGTTGCGAACCAATCTGCTACGCTGCTGCGAGTCAACGGCCCCTACATGCCTGGGCGCTTCCTCTTGTCTTGCTCGCTCTCCTGCTGCTGACGCCTGCGCGCGAAATCCGGCGGCATGCCGGACATCAAGCAACCCGGCGTGATGTCGAGGCCGACGGCTATCTCGTGGAAATCAGGAAACTGGGAACGCTGGGCTCAAGCTACGCGCCAAGCCTGTCTACCGAACTGCCCGAGTACGACATTCCCGCCGTGACCAACGGGAACGATCAACTCCAACGTGCCTGTGCGTCTAGCGCTCGCCCTCTTCGGCGTTCTTGCGCAGGCGGAGGTACGTCCGTCCCTCGTCGGTGACGCGAAGAAGCAGCGCGTCAATGGTGACGTCGCCGACAGCGAAGATGTTTTCACGCCGACGCTCACCTCGGCATCCTCGACGAGCAGCGACCGAATCGCTCGCGCGAAATCCAATCCCTCCGTCGAGGATCCGATGAAGACAGTCGGGCGTTGCATGGCGCTGCAGGAAGCCCCAAGGGTAGACGATCAGCTGCGCGCCACGCAACGAACAGAGACGATCTGTCTGTGGCCTCAGAACGTGAACGACGCGCCGAGCGCGATGCTGCCGCTCGTCTCGCGAAACCGCGGCCGCAGCTTGTACGACGTGTCGCTGACGCCGCTCGCCTTGTCGAACCACATCGCGCGATAGCGGTAGCCGGCGTTGACACCGATGCGCGGATGCACGAACACCGTGACGCCAGCCTCGGTGTTGACGCCAAAGCCACGGAAGCTGGCGTCCGCCACGTCGGGGTCGAGAAAACTTCCGTCCTTGATCGTCAGCCACGGCGCCGACAACCCGACCAGGCCGTAGGGCTGGATTCGGCCGCCGGTCAGAAAGAAGATCCGCTCGTCGAAGTTGAGCGAGTGGAAGGTTGCCTCGCCGGCCAGGTCCAGGAATGTTCCAACGTGCTTGGTCTGTTCGTAGCCGACCTCGAAGGAGCCCCTCGCCGCGCGAAATCCGACGAGCGCGCGCACGGACGTCTTGCGTTGGAGGCGCGGCAGGATCATGAACTCCTCGCCGCCGACCTTCTGATAAATCGTGGACCCGTCGAAGGTGACGCCGTCGAGAGTGAAGTCGGGAACGCCGGACACCGCGACGTAAGTGCCCTTCTTGGCGAAGCCGGGTTGTTCCTGGCTGAAGGCAGCCGCCGGAAGCGCCAGCAGGCATGCCGCCGCCATCAGTGGTGCGCGCATCATTGAACTCATGCCCGCAGGCCACTCAATTTCGATGCCGTCTCGGCAAGGCTGTCAAAGCGTGCAACGATACGCATCGCGACGCCGCCCGCGGGCACGAAAGCCAAAGCCGCACACGCCGGGATGCGTCAGAACCGTAACCACGTCCGACAAAACAGTCAGGTGCCGGATACAGGCACTCGCCGTCCCGATTACCGACATCGTCAGCAGCAATTCGCGCGGAAGTGGATGGGCCACGCGCTCAACGGGTCATTTGGGAAGAAACGGGCTCATCGCTAGAAT
>JBKPSE010000230.1:0-3686 GCA_046765855.1 Acidobacteriota bacterium
TTCCTGCTTCGGCGGGCCGGTCGAATTGCGCCACTGAACATCCGGTAACAGCACCAGCGCTTTTCAAGCCCCGCCGATTTCCTGTCGGCGGGGCTTTTGTTTTTTGGCCACGGAACGCACTGAGAACCGGACGCGGGCTACACGGCATAGGGAGCGCCGCGGAATACGCGGACTCCACGGCATAAGGAGCGCCGCGGAACACGCGGACTACACGGCATAGGGACACGACACGGACGACGCGGGATAGAAGAGCCGCGGAATACGCGGACTACACGGCATCGGGACGCGACACGGACTACGCGGGACAGGAAGAGCCGCGGAATACGCGGACTACACCGCATACGGAGACGACACGGACTACGCGGAATAGGAGCGCCGCGGAATACGCGGACGACACGGCATTGGGACGACGCGGACTGCGGAATAGGGACGACGCGGAATACACGAAACGGCATATGGATTTTTCGAAGCTCTCGGGATTGATACCGGCGGTCGTACAGGACGACGCGAGTGGTGAAGTGCTGATGGTCGGATTCATGAACGGCGAGGCGCTCGAACGGACGCGCGCGACGGGCTACGCGACCTTCTTCAGCCGATCGCGCAACGAGCTGTGGATGAAGGGGGAGACGTCCGGCAACCGGCTGAAGGTAGTGCAGCTCCTGGTCGACTGCGACGACGACACGGTGCTGTTGAAGGTGCAGCGGCTGGGAGACGGCAATGTCTGTCATACCGGAACGCGCAGTTGTTTCCGGCCGCTGTAGGAACGAACGATGAAACTCAAACTCGGCATTCCCAAAGGCTCGCTGCAGGACGCGACGGTGCAGCTGTTCGCCCGCGCCGGCTTCAACATCTACGCGAACCCGCGTTCCTATTTTCCGAGCATCGACGATCCGGAGATCGAGTGCATGCTGATCCGCGCGCAGGAGATGGCGCGTTACGTCGCCGACGGCGTGCTCGATGCGGGCCTCACCGGACTCGACTGGGTCGCCGAGCACGCGGCCTCGAACGGTGGAGCCGCCGCAGTCGTCCCTCTTGCCGACCTGGTCTACGCGAAGCAGAGTTTCGGCAAGGTGCGATGGGTTCTGGCGGTGCCTGAGGAGTCGGCGTACCAGTCACCGCGAGACCTCGAGGGAGCGACGATCGCGACCGAGCTGGTGCGCGCGACCGAAGCGTACTTCGCGCGCCTCGGCGTCAACGTCAAGGTTGAGTTCTCGTGGGGCGCGACGGAGGTCAAGCCCCCGACGCTCGCCGATGCCATCGTCGAAGTCACCGAAACCGGATCGTCGCTGCGCGCCAACCGGCTGCGCATCATCGACACCGTCCTGGAGTCGAATACGCAGCTGATTGCCAATGCCGGCGCGATGGCGGATTCATGGAAGGCGAACAAGCTCGATAACATCGCGCTGCTGCTGCGCGCGGCGATCGAGGCGCAGGGGCGGGTCGGAATCATGCTCAACGTGCGGCGCAGCGCCCTCGACAACGTGCTGGCGCTCCTGCCGGCGCTGCAGCGGCCGACGATCTCGCCGCTGAGCGACGCCGAATGGGTCGCGGTCAACACGATCATCGAAGAGCGCACGGTGCGCGATCTAATCCCGCGTCTGAAGGCGGCCAGCGCCCAGGGCATCGTTGAGTATCCGCTCAATAAGATCGTGATCTGATCGGGAAATTGGGTGGTCGGGAATCGGGAAATCAGGGTCGGTGAATCTATGCGGATTGTCGAAAGTTCGGACGCATCGGCTGTGGCGGCGCTGCTCGATCGCGCGCCCACCCGCGATGCCGAGCTGACGCGGCGGGTCGCGGCAATCGTCACGGCGGTCAGGCGCGATGGCGATCGGGCGCTGTTCCGGTATGCGAAGCAGTTCGACAATCTGTCGATGCCGCTCGAGGTGACGCGGGAGGAAATGCGCGAAGCGGCGATGACGCTCGACCAGGGAGTGCGGGCGGCGATTACCGCCGCGGCGCGCAACATCCGGCACGTCGCCCGGCGGCAGCTGCCGCGGCGCTGGACCACCAGTCCGGTTGCCGGCGTCACGATCGAGCAGCGCGTGACGCCGCTCGATCGGGTCGGCTGCTACGTGCCGGCCGGACGATATCCGTTGCCCTCTTCGTTGCTGATGACGGCCGTGCCGGCGAAGGTCGCCGGCGTCCCCGAAATCATCGCGGTGTGCCCTCGTCCGGATGTAACGATGATGGCGGCGGCGCTCGAGGCAGGCGTCACCCGGCTGCTGCGGCTCGGCGGGGCGCACGCGATCGCGGCGCTCGCCTACGGCACGGAATCCGTGCCTCGAGTCGACAAGATTGTCGGTCCCGGGAGCGCGTATGTCGCGGCGGCAAAAGCGCTGGTATCGGCCGACTGCGCCATCGACTTCTTCGCGGGGCCCAGCGAAATCCTCGTCGTGTCGACCGGGGGCCGGCCCGAATGGATCGCGGCGGACCTGCTGGCGCAGGCGGAGCACGATGTCGACGCGCGCGCCATCATGGTCACGCCGAATCGCGAGCTCGCGCGCAAGGTTGCCGCCGAAGTCGAGCGTCAGATGCCCCTCGAAGGCACCGCGCCAACCTCGATCGATCGCAACGGCGCGATCATCGTCACCGCAACGCTCGACGAGGCCGTGACGTTGAGCGAACGGATGGCGCCGGAGCACGTGGTGTGCGACTCGACGCTGGTCGCCACACGCCTGCGACGCGCCGGGACCGTCTTCGTCGGCGAGCACAGCGCGCAGGCCAGCGGCGACTATATGACCGGATCGAATCACGTGCTGCCCACAAGCGGTGCGGCATCGGCGCGGGGCGGACTGGGCGCCGCCGATTTCGTGCGCGTCGCGACGGTGCAGCGGCTGACGCGCGCGGGCCTCCGCGCCATCGCGCCCCACGCCATCGCCCTGGCCGACGCCGAAGGACTGCAGGCGCACGCCAACTCGATCCGCATCCGGAGCAGCCGACGGTGAGACTGCACCTCAACGAAAACACCGCCGGCTGTTCGCCGGCCGTGCTCGACGCCTTACGGCGCCTCGGACGGGTCGACGCGGGTGTCTATCCGGACTATGACGAGGCGCGCACCGCCGTGGCGCACCAGTTTGGCGTGCGCGACGATCACGTGCTGCTGACCAACGGCCTCGACGAGGGCATTCTCGCTTCCGTCGCCGCCGCCTTCCGCAATCGCCGCGGCGACATTCCCGAGACGCTCGGCGTCGAGCCGGCCTTCGACATGTACGAGGTGTGCACGACCGCGTTGGGCGGCAGCATGAACGCGGTGCGTCTGAATTCGCAATTCGAGCTCGACGTCGATGCCATCGCAGAGGCCGTCACGCCGGCCACCCGCATCGTCTTTTTGACGAATCCGCACAATCCGAGCGGACGTTCGTACCCGCTGGAACCGTTTCGGTCGCTCGCGGCGCGCATCGCGCCGGTACTGCTGTTCGTCGACGAAGCCTACGCCGATTTTTCCGGAGAGACGCTGATCGACGACGCGGCATTTGCTGCATTCCCGAATCTCGTGATTGGACGGACGTTCTCCAAATCGTACGGGCTGGCGGGTCTGCGCGCCGGCGCCGTCATCGGCGCCGCGGAGACGCTCGCGCCCATGCGGCGCGTGGTTCCACCCTACAGTCTGAACGCCTGGGCGGCCGCCGCACTGCCGGTCGCGATTCGCGATCGCGCGTATCGGGACTGGTACTGTGACCAGG
>JBKPSE010000231.1:0-4495 GCA_046765855.1 Acidobacteriota bacterium
CCCTTCGCCGCATCGCGCGCCCCCCCTGGCGCGCCGCTGCGGCCGCCGCGCTCGCGGCGTGCGTACTGTTCGATTTGCGTATGGAACCCGGAGTCGGCAACTACCCGCGCGGCGTTCCGTCGATCTACTCCCGCGTCACGCCCGACATGATCCTGATCGAGCTTCCCGTCGACCCGCAGATCGATTACATGTACTTCTCGACCGCACACTGGGCACGTCTGCTCGGCGGCTACAGCGGCTTCCCGCGGTACAGTTTCATGCTGATGGAGGGCTGGAAGGCGTGGCCGGCGCCGAAATCAATCGACTTCTTCCGGCGCGCGGGGGCGACGCATCTCACCTACAACTGCGCCCTCGAGCAGTATCCGTGGCGCTGCGGCATCGCTCTGGAGATGCTCGACGCGCATCCGGACCTCGAACCGATGGCCAGCGGTCTGTGGCAGGGGAAGCAGACACGGTTGTATCGCCTGCGCTGAAGCCTAATTTTTCCTTAACCGTTCCGGGATTGAGCCAAAACGCCGCCCGATCTCGTCTTACTACACGAGACTCTTCCAATATCTGTTTCAAGGAGCATTGTGTGAAGCAACTACTCGTTCTGACGGCAATCGTCGGCGTGCTCGGCGCAACCGAGGCGCGCGCGCAAGATCGCGGCGGCGTGCGTTTCGGCTACAACGCGGCAACCGTCTCCACCGACGAGGAAGGGTTCGATCCGAAGACGCGGCATGGGCTGGTCGTCGGCCTGTTCGGGGTTCTACCGGTCAACGAGATGTTCGCGATCCAGCCCGAGTTCCTCTTCAGCCAGCAGGGGGCGAAGGTCGAGGACGGCTCCGACGAGGGGACGGTGAAGATCGACTACGTGCAGATCCCGGTGCTCGGCAGAATCCGGCTGGGCGCCGCCTCGCCGGCGTACCTGCTGGTCGGTCCCAGCTTCGGTTTCCGGACCCGGGCCGAAGCGGAGTTCAATGGCCAGAGCGAGAGCATCAAGGACGACATCGAGAGTACCGACGTCGGTCTCGTGACCGGCGTGTCGGTGAACGCCGGCCGGTGGGTGGTCGATGGCCGCTATACGTGGGGATTGAGGAACATCGACAAGAGTGAGGATGCGGGCAACAGCAAGAACCGCGTCCTGTCGCTGTCGGCGGGCATCCGCTTCTAGCGCTTACGCCTGTTCGACCCGGGGCCGCACGTTGGCCTGAATGAATTCGATAATCTGCTGCATGGGGCTTCCGGGGAGAAAGATTCCCCGGATCCCCATCGCCTGAAGCTTCGGGATGTCGACGTCGGGGATGATGCCGCCGACGACCACCAGCACGTCCTCGAGCCCTTTCTCCTTCAACAGCTCCATGACCCGCGGGCAGGCGTGCATGTGCGCGCCCGAGAGAATCGACATGCCGATGACGTCGGCGTCTTCCTGCAGCGCCGCGCCGACGATCTGCTCGGGCGTCTGGCGCAGGCCGGTGTAGATCACTTCCATCCCGGCGTCGCGCAGCGCGCGGGCGATCACCTTGGCGCCGCGGTCGTGGCCGTCCAGGCCTGGTTTGGCGATGACAACGCGAATTTTTTGCATGCTGGATCTCGCGCCTAGCGGCGGGAGCTACCTACCTGACATTGTGTCAATCATTCAGATCAGCGGAACTTCTTCGTACTCGCCCCACACTTCGCGAAGCGCGTCGCACATCTCGCCCACGGTCGCGTAGGCACGGACGCAATCGAGCAGCGGGTACATGGTGTTGCCGGCGCCGCGCGCCGTTGCCTTCAAGGCGTCGAGCGAACGGCGCACCTCGCCATTGTCCCGCGTCCGTTTCAGCTCCTCCAGCCGGGCGAGCTGACGCTCCGCGGTGCTCTCGTCGATGTAGAGGATGGGGATGCGCGGTTCATCCTCCTGAACGAAATCGTTGACGCCGACGATGATCTTGTCGCGCATCTCGACCGACTGCTGGAACCGGTACGAAGCCTCGGCGATCTCCTTCTGCGGGAAACCCTGCTCGATGGCTTCGACCATCCCGCCCATGCGGTCGATGACGTCGAAGTAGGCCCGCGCTTCGCGTTCCATGTCGCGCGTCAGCCGCTCGAGGAAATAGGAACCGCCGAGCGGATCGACCATATTGGTGACGCCGCTCTCGTGCGCGATGATCTGCTGCGTGCGCAGCGCCAGCGTGGCGGCCTCCGCGGTGGGCAGCGCGAGCGCTTCGTCGAGCGAGTTGGTGTGCAGCGACTGCGTGCCGCCGAGCACCGCTGCCAGCGCCTGCAGCGCCGTGCGCACCACATTGTTGTACGGCTGCTGCGCCGTCAACGACACGCCCGCCGTCTGGGTGTGGAAGCGCAGCTTCCACGATCGCTCGTTCTTGGCCTTGAACCTGTCCCGCATCACGTCCGCCCAGATCTTGCGCGCGGCGCGGAACTTGGCGATCTCCTCGAAGAAGTCGCTGTGCGAGTTGAAGAAGAAGGAGATCTGCGGCGCGAAGCCGTCGACGTCGAGCCCGGCGTCGACGCCGTACTGGACGTACTCGATGCCGTCGCGCAGGGTGAAGGCCAGCTCCTGCGCCGCCGTCGCGCCCGCCTCGCGGATGTGGTAGCCGCTCACCGAGATCGTGTTCCACCTGGGGACTTCCGTTGCGCAGAACGCGAAGATGTCGGTGATCAGCCGCATCGACTGGCGGGGCGGGAAGATGTATTCCTTCTGGGCGATGAACTCCTTGAGGATGTCGTTCTGGATCGTGCCCGACAGCTTCTTCCAGTCCGCCCCCTGCTTCTCGGCCACCGCGAGATACATCGCGAAGATCATCGGCGCCGGCGAGTTGATCGTCATCGACGTCGTGATGTTGCCGAGGGCAATGCCGTCGAACAGCCGCTCCATGTCGGCGAGCGACACGACGCTGACGCCGCACTTGCCGACTTCCCCCAGCGAGAGTTCGTGGTCGGGGTCGCGCCCCATCAGCGTCGGCAGATCGAAGGCGACGCTGAGCCCGCCGCCGCCGGCCTTCAGCAGATCCTTGAAGCGCTGATTGGTTTCCTCTGGCGTCCCGAACCCGGCAAACTGCCGCATCGTCCACAACCGGCCGCGATAGCCGGTGGGATGAATGCCGCGTGTATACGGGAAGACGCCGGCGTCCGGCAGATCGCGCGTGGCGTCGACGTCGGTGATGTCCTGGGCGGTGTAGACGCGCTGGATCGGGCGGCCTGAAATCGTCGTGAAGGGTACGGGGCGTTCCTGCAGGGGTGTCGCGCTTGGCTCGAGCAGCTTTGCCATGTGTGTCGATTATAGCGCCGCTGTCTTGACACTCGGAGTAAGGCCACGCTACTTTGGCCTGTTTGCTTTTTCATAAACGGGAGTCACATGGAAGCTACCGGCAGCATTTTCAACGCGATGCTCCAGGAATTCGATGGCGCGGCGCGGCTCCTCGGTCTCGATCCCGGCATCTGGAAAGTCCTCACCCACCCCAAGCGGCAGATCACGGTCTCATGTCCAATTCAGATGGATAACGGCGAGATCGAGGTCTTCACCGGGTATCGCGTCCAGTACAACATCACTCTCGGGCCGGCGAAAGGCGGCATCCGTTACCACCCGGGCGTCACGCTCGATGAAGTCACCGCGCTCGCCGCGTGGATGACGTGGAAATGCGCCGTCGCGCACGTACCGTTCGGCGGCGGCAAGGGCGGCATCATCGTCGATCCCAACCGGCTTTCGCGCCGCGAGCTCGAAGCGCTGACGCGCCGCTACATTGCCGAGATCGTGGATGCGATCGGCCCGGAGAAAGACGTGCCGGCGCCTGACGTGAACACCAACGATCAGATCATGGCCTGGGTGATGGACACCTACAGCATGCACGTCGGCCACACCGCCACCGCGGTGGTCACCGGCAAGCCGATCGAGATGGGCGGCTCGCTCGGCCGCCGTGAAGCGACCGGCCGCGGCGTCATGATCGTCACCCGCGAGGCGGCGAAGCATCTCGGCCTCGAGATCAAGAACGCCACCGTCGCGGTGCAGGGCTTCGGCAACGTCGGATCGGTATCGGCGGACCTCCTGCAGAAGATCGGCGCGAAGATCGTCGCGGTGACCGACTGGAAGGGCGGCGTCTACAACGACAAGGGCCTCGACATCACCAGGATGCTGGACTACGCCAAGCAGCATCGCTCGATTGACGGCTTCCCCGGCGGCGAAGCGCTCGACAACGCGAAACTGTTCACGCTGCCGGTGGACGTTCTGATTCCGGCGGCGCTCGAAAACCAGATCACGATGGAGAACGCGCCGTCGATCAACGCCAGGATCATCGCCGAAGGGGCGAACGGTCCGACGACGCCGGACGCACACAAGCACCTGCACGAGCGGGGCGTCTTCGTCATCCCCGACATCCTGGCCAATGCGGGCGGCGTCACCACCTCGTATTTCGAGTGGGTGCAGGATCGCCACGGCTATTTCTGGGAGGAAGAGGAAGTGAACCGCCGCCTCGAAAGCAAGATGTGCGAGGCGTTCGAAGACGTGCTCAAGACGTCGCAG
>JBKPSE010000232.1:0-7085 GCA_046765855.1 Acidobacteriota bacterium
CGAAGCCCGACGTCGGCAAGATCGACGTCCAGATCGCGCCGTCCGACAGCAACCGCATGTACGCGCTGATCCAGACGGCGAATCAGGGTTCGGTCTGGCGATCGGACGACGCCGGCGCAACGTGGAACGTCGTGAGTTGGGATCGGTCGCTGATCGGCCGCGCGGGCTATCACATCCGCATGGTCGTCAATCCGCAGAACGCGGACGACATCTTCATCATGTCCAGCAGCATGCACCGCTCGCAGGACGGCGGCAAGACCTTCAGCGGCAACGGAGGCACCTTCCCGTTCACCCAAGGGCAGGCGAGCTGCGGCGACTGCCACGACGTCTGGATCGATCCCAAGGATCCGAAACGCTACATCCTCGTGGACGATGGCGGCGGATCGATCAATACGCCCAATGGCCCTCAGGGGCTTCGCATTCCCAACGGGCAGATGTATCACGTGCACGTGGACAACCAGGTGCCCTACTGGATTTACAGCAACCGCCAGGACGACGGCACGATGCGCGGACCATCGACGGCTTCGGAGACGACGGGCAACGGCTGCCTTCCCGAGAACAGCACGATGCCGGCCGGTGCGTTCGGCGGACGCGGCCGCGGCTTCGGCGGCGGACGAGGACGCGGTGCCGCGGCGCCGCCGCAGGATCCCGCCTGCTCCGGCGTCGGCCGTGGACGGACGCCGCCGACCCCCGCATGGCAGCCGAACATCGGCGGCTGCGAGTCCGGATTCACGATTCCGGTGCCCGACAACCCCGACGTGGTCTACGCCAGCTGCTACGGCAACAAGGTGACGCGATGGGATGCGCGCACGGGTACGGCCCGTTCGATCGAGCCGTGGATGGTGAGCCTCGATTCACCCCCTGATGAAGCGAAATATCGCTGTCATTGGACGTCGCCCATGGCGATCGATCCATTCGACACCAGGAACGTCCTGTACGGCTGTCAACTCATTCTGAAGACCTCGAATGGCGGTCAGTCGTGGACCGAGTTCAGCCCCGATCTGTCGACCAAGGATCCATCGCGCATCGTCTCGAACGGCGGACTCGTCGGCGACAACCTCGGGCAGTACAACGGCGAAGTCGTCTGGTCGATCGAGTATTCGAAGATCAAGCAGGGGCTGATCTGGGCCGGCACCAACGACGGCAAGCTGTGGAACACGAAAGACAACGGCGCGACGTGGAATGACCTGACGAAGAATTTCACCGATCTGCCGGTGTGGGGCGCCTTCAATCAGATCTGGCCCTCGACGTTCGATCCGGCGGAGGCGTACGTCGCCGTGTCATTCCATCTGATGGACGATCGCAAGCCGTATCTCTACAAGACGACCGACTACGGCGCAACCTGGAAGAAGATCAACGGCAACATCCCGACCGGCCATCCGCTCGACTACGTGCTCTCGATGTCAGGCAATCCGAATCGCCGGGGCATGCTGTTCGCCGGCACCGGGCGCGCGTTCTATTACTCGCTCGACGACGGCGGTACCTGGACGCGGTTCAAAGACGGTCTGCCGCCGGCGCCGGTGAGCTGGATCACCGTCGAGCCGCGGTTCCACGACGTCGTCGTGTCGACCTACGGGCGCGGTCTCTTCATCCTGCCGAATATCACGCTGCTCGAGCAGACCGGGCAGTTGACGGCGCCTCCAGCCGGAACGACGAAGCTCTACGATCCCGCGCCGATCTTCCGGCAGGCGCGCAGCGTTTTCGTGCAGGCCAATCGCCCGCACTTCCAGCTGGCGCTCGCGGCCGCGCCGTCCGGTCCGGTGAAGATGGAAATACTCGACGCCGAGGGCAAGGTGATCCGCACGCAGATGGTCACGGCGCGCGCCGGGCTCAACGGCATCAACTGGGATCTGCTGCTGGACCCGCCCAAGCTGGTCGAATTGCTCACAACGCCGCCGGACAATCCGCACATCTGGGAAGAGGAGCGCTTCAAGGACGTGCAGGTGCGGCGCATCACGCACTGGGGCATCACGCCGCAGACCGGCGTCCCTATGGCGGCGCCAGGGAAGTATCAGGTCCGCTTCACGGTCGACGGCAACGCGATGACGGCGCCGTTCGAAGTGTTGAAGGATCCCGCGGTCCAAACCTCCACCGAGGATCTCCAGGCCTCGACGCGCACGCAGATGCGCATTCGCGATGACATCACGCAGACCTCCACCATGGTGAACAGGATGGAGGTCTGGCGCCGCCAGCTCGAAGACCAGATCAAAGCGAACGCCGCGAAGTCGACGGTCGTCAAAGCCCTCAAGGATCTCGACGCGAAGATCTGGGCGGTGGAGAACCGCCTGGTGTCGCGCTCCGAAATTCACAGCGACGACAAGTATTTCCCCGAGGCCTACAAGGTCTACATGAATCTGATCTGGCTCAGTGGCGGCGTCGGCCAGGGCGCGAGCGACGAGGCCGGCAGCATCGATTACAAGCCGACCGACACGCAGATGCAGGTGCTCGAGGTGATCGAGAAGGAGCTTGCGGCCGTGAAAGCCGGCTTCGAGAAGCTGCAGACGACGGACATCCCCGCGTTCAACAAGGCGATGACGGGGAAGGTGCCGGAAATCAAGTAATCGGCTAATCGGGTAATCGCGCTTCCGCCGGCTGCCGCGGGCACTTTGGATGCGTGTCGTCGCGCGTGCGATGCCCGATTGGCTGATTACCCGATTGCCCGATTGGCGGATGCGTTCTTGGTCGACGCTCTGGCGCGAAGCGCTGCGCGTGACTCGCTGAGCCGACGCCGCGTGTCGCTGGCGAGCTCGCGCATGCGGCCGATGCCGCGCCGCATCACCAGTCGAGCACGGCCGAGGCGCGCGTCGTAGAAACCGTACCGGTCGAAGGCGAAGCCATGCTTGGCCTCTTCGGCGTCCGGCCAACGCACGTTGCGGTGGCGCATCCGGCCCCAGTGGTAGTAGAGAAGTTCCCTGCCGCTGTCTTCGCGCAGACTGCGCCCGTCGTAGACATACCACCGGCCTGGCGCCGGCACGTTCACGACCCGCGGCAGCCCGCGGTGGATCGACAGCTCGCCCCGAGCTTCCGCCGCCGTGACAATCTTGTGAAACGAACTGACCTCTGCTCCGCAGCGCCAGCTCGTTTCGTCGTAGGCCCAGTGCTCGATCGAAACGAGCACGTCCTTGTACGCCGGATCGTGCATCGCGAGCTCGTTCGTGCGAGGACCGTTCCTGACCAGCGTCAGATGTCCGCTCTTGCCGTTGGTGCCAGGACTGACGAGGTCGATCGCTCCGTCGAGATGCGGCGCCAGCATGCCGTCGACATCGCCGTACAACACATCCTCGTCGCCGAAGGCCCAGTAGTCGTAGCCGCGCGTGAACTCGTCGAAGATCAACCCGTAGCCGGGCCGCAGGTCGCAAATGTTGCGCATGCGGTGCAGCCGGACTGGCGTGCGGAGCTTCGCGGCGGCGAGATCGCGCAGCTCGTCGAACGTCATCTCGACATGCCGCGCATTCGCCGGAAGGTAAGGCGGCCTGCTGTCGGAGAGGAGGAGCAGGTCGAGTGTGCGCTGACGCGCCAGACTGTGAAGGTAGAGCGGGAACCACGGTCCGAACGATCCGAAGTAAGGAAGGATGAGCAGAGCTTTACCGCGTTGCGTGTTCTCCCTGTCCACTCCCGGACCGCCGCCACTCATGGGCTGACGCAAGTGCAAACCGAATGCCTCATCTATAGAACGCCGCGACTGCTGCTATCTCAGCCTCGCGCCGCGCCGCGTCCCAACCCCATTGCTCGCCCGCAATCCGCGCGCACGCGGCCACGATGTCCTCGCCGGGATGTCCCATGGCGCCAAGCTCGCTGCGGCGAATGACGATGTCGGCGAGCGTGCAGGCCATTTCGGCGCGGATCGCGTGAATCACTTCGGCGCCCACGCTCGGCCGCCCCGGCACCAGCGGCATGCGCCAGTCGCTCTGCTCCGCCATCAGACGAACGATCGCGGCGCACCGATCGCCGTAGACATTCGTCAGGTGACGAATGATTGGCGGCGCGAGCTCGAGGCCCACAGTTCGCGCCGTTTCAATCGTCAACGCTTCGTGATCGGCGATGCCCGCGCCGGGCAGAACGGTGCGGTCGGTATCGGTCGGGCGCGTCGATCGTCCCAGCTGCTTCGCCGCCGCCGCTGCAGCCCTGGCGCCGACCGCGCGAGCGGTCGTGTACTTCACACCGACGACGGTGATTGCGCCCGCCGCGCCGTCGCGGACGTGATCGATGATTTGCGGCGAGCCGAGCAGCTCGGCGCGCCCGTCACGTCCTTTCCGTGCGGGGACAATCCCGCGGTGGACGAGGGTAATGTCGCTCGCCGCGAGCTTCAGGGCGGGAAACGCGACGTTGGCGTCTGCGATGAACCCCTCGATTTCTGCGGGAGTCGGTGCGAGATCGGCAGGCTGCGTGAAGTCATCCGAATGCCAGGTTCCAACCAGCGCGCGCCCGTTCCAAGGCGTCAAGGTCAACATCCGCCCCGAGCGTCCTGGCGCGGCGAGCGCCATGTCTCTGGCGGGTTTCGAGGTGACGAGGTTCATCGCCTTGGCGAGGCCGACGTCGCGCCGGCTCACGCCGAACAGGTGCATCACCTCATTGAGCGCGGCCCCGGAACAATTGACAGTGACACGTGCACGCACGTCGACTTCGCTGCCCGTGAGCATGTCGCGTACACGCATGCCGGCGATACGCCCGCCTTCGCGAATTGCGGCGATCGCGCGTGCGTAGTTCACCAGCCGCGCCCCGCGCGCGTCCGCCCCTTCGGCGAAGGCGATCGCGAGGCGGTTGGTCTGGACGATCTGATAGTCGTACCAGTTGGCGCCGCCGGTGAGCCGCTCCTGGCGAATGCCGGGGAAGAGCTTGAGTACCGCGGCGCGGGAGGCCAGTTTCGCTGGCGGCAGGTGGAGCTCGGGTTCCAGGCCTTCGTTCCGGTGCCGCCCGAGCCAGCTGTCGATCTTGAAACCGGCGCGCAGCAGGAGGCGGCTCTTGATCACCGAACGGTAGGTCCCGACCATGAACGGCATTGGCCGCAGCAGGCGCGGCGCGATCCGCCCGAGCGCGCGGCGTTCTCGGATTGACTCGCGCGCGTAGCCGAGACGTCCCGCCTGGAGCGAGCGGAGCCCGCCGTGCGCCGTCCGCTGATGATTGAACGACGCTGCGGCGGCGAAATCGGCCGCTTCGACCAGCGCCACCGCAAGCCCACGGGCAGCCGCATCGAGCGCGGTGGCGAGGCCGTGGATCCCGCCGCCAATGACCAGCACATCGTAGGTGGTCGAACCGAGAGCGTCGAAGTCTCGCGCTTTCATCCGCGAGGTTATCTTATAGTGACCTCACCGGATGACAAACAACGCCGCCGTCCGCGACTACTGGAACACGCACATCCACGATCTGGACGTCAGCCGGCACGCGCCGGGCACGCGCGAGTTCTTTCACGATCTCGATCGCTATCATTTCGAGAAACTGCATCACCTGCCGCGCTTGATCGACTTCGATGCGTATCGCGGCAGAAAGGTGCTCGACGTCGGATGCGGCGCCGGCACCGATCTGCTCCGATTCGCCAAGGGGGGAGCCATCGTCACGGGTGTCGACGTATCGTCTTCGGCAATCGCGTTGGCCCGGCAGAATTTTGCGCAGCAGGGGCTGCAGGCGGATCTGCGCGAGGCAGACGGGGAAGCATTGCCGTTTGCCGACAACGAGTTCGATTTCATCTTCGCGCACGGCGTGGTGCAATACACCGCGCACGACAGGGCGCTGGTCGAGGAATGCCGGCGCGTGCTCAAGCCGGGCGGCACTGCCGTATTCCAGGTCTACAACCGGATCTCGTGGCTGAACGCGCTCTCGAAGGTGATGAAGGTGCCGCTCGAACACGAAGATGCTCCCGTCCTCAAGCGGTACAGCGCCGCAGAATTTCGCGCGCTGCTCACCGGCTTTCGCGAGGTGCGGCTCGTCGCAGAGCGCTTTCCGGTGAAGTCGCGGTTGCACGGCGGATGGAAAGGACTGCTGTTCAATACGTGCTTCGTCGGCACGTTCAACGCGCTGCCACGTTCGTGGGTGCGACGCTTCGGCTGGCACCTCCTCGCCTTCTGCACCAAGTAAATGATTGTGGTCAAGGCGCACGCCCTCGGGAATGATTTCCTGCTGACCGCGGAGCAGGAGGTCCCGCCGGGTGACGATCGCGGCGCGCTCGCGCGTGCGCTATGCGATCGGCATCATGGCGTCGGCGCCGACGGATGGATCACCTACAGCGACGGTCCGCGCGGCGCACGGATGCACCTGTTGAACGCCGATGGCAGCTATTCGGAAGTATCCGGCAACGGCGTCCGCTGCCTCGCCGCGTGGCTGGCGCGCACGCGAGCCATGCGTCCGGGCGACGCGATCGAGATCGTCACGGACGCCGGTCCGAAGCAACTGGAACTGCTCGCGACCGAAGGGCGCCGGCTCACCTTTCGCGCCGCGATGGGGGAGCCGGAGCAGGTTCAGCAGCGCTCGATCGACGTGCACGGCGTCGCGGTGGACGCGGTGACGCTGCGCGTCGGCAACCCGCAGTGCGTGGTCCTGGGTGAGGTCAGCGAGGCGCGCCTTCAGACCATCGCGGCAAAGCTGGCCGTGCACCCCGTGTTTCCCGACGGCAGCAACGTCGAGCTCGCAAGCGTCGAGGCGTCGGATCGGGTCCGTATCCTGATCTGGGAGCGCGGCGTCGGACCGACCGAAGCATCGGGGACGGGTGCGTGTGCGTCCGCGGTCGCGGCAATTCAGTTCGCCGGGGCACGCCGCGATGTCCAGGTGGTTTCGCCCGGCGGGATTCAGCGCGTCGAATGGACCGACCGTGGGCTGTTTCTGACCGGGTGGGCTGAAGTGCTGTTCGACGGACGCTGGATCTTCTAGCGTCCGCGCCGTCGCACCGGCCTCGGCGGAATCTTCGCAACGTTCGCGATGGCGGCGTCGAGCTTTCCGCGTACTTCGGTGAGCATTCCAGTCGCTTCCTGATAATTTCCAGCGCTTATCGCTGCGCTCGCTTTTTGCAGGCTCGCGTGCGCATCACGAAGCGATGTCCGTCCGCCCTGAAGCGCCTTCGCAGGGACGCCGCTGCTTTCCGCGGTGCGCAGCGC
>JBKPSE010000233.1:0-6797 GCA_046765855.1 Acidobacteriota bacterium
ATCCATGCGTGCGGCCGTCAACGGCGCCGGCAACGCCGCCGACGACATCTGCGCCGGTTGGCGACACCCCGGCGCGCGGCCAGGGACGCGGCGGCCGCGGCAGCGCGCTCGCCGCTTTGACCGACGATCAGCGCGCCGCGCTCGAGAAGCGGGTCGCGGAGGTGGACGCGAAATACCCGCCCGCCGGCCGCGCAACGGTCAAGGACTTCGTCGATCACATCGACTACGCGGTGAAGCTGATTGGCATCGACCACGTCGGCATCTCCTCGGATTTCGACGGCGGCGGCGGCGTCGAGGGATGGAACGGCGCCGACGAGACGTTCAACGTCACGCTCGAGCTCGTCCGCCGCGGCTATACCGAAGCGCAGATTGCCAAGTTGTGGAGCGGCAACCTGCTGCGCGTGCTGGATCAGGTGCAGGCGGTGGCGAAGAAGAAGTGATTAGCTGACCAATCGTCACTGGCCATCGGTCATCGCGACAATCGGAGGCTTCATGGCGACGCTGCTCAAAGATGTCCGCTATGCGTGGCGCTCGCTGCTGAAGCGGCCGCTTTTGACCCTCACCGTGGCCGCCACGCTCGCGCTCGGCCTCGGCGCCAACGCCGCGATCTTCAATCTCATCGATCGGCTCGTGCTGCGCCCGTTCCCCGCGCTCGATCCCGATAACGTCGTCAGCATTGCCGAAACCGGGCCGCGGCTCGACTACCGCCGCGAAACCGTGTCGCCGCCGAACTTCCTCGATTGGCGCAAGTCGGCCGACACGGTCAAGTCGATGTCCGCCATTCTCTGGTGGGACGCCAACCTGCTCGATCGCAACGATCCAGAACGACTCCAGGGCATGCAGGTGTCGGCCGGATTCTTCGACGCGCTCGGCATTCATCCCGCACTCGGGCGTTTCTTCGTACAGGACGATGAGATTTTCGGCCGCCATCGCGTCGTCGTGCTGAGCGATGCGCTGTGGAAGCGCCGCTTCGAAGCAGACCCGTCGATCGTCGGCCGCCGTCTGATCATCGACGGCGAGCCGCATCAGGTCGTCGGCGTCGCGCCGCGAAAGTTCGCCTTCCCCGACGGGGCGGAGCTGTGGGCGCCGCTGTCCTTCGATCCGAAGCAGCCGCCCAAACGTGACAGCCGCTACCTGACGGTGATTGCGCGCATCCAACCCGGGCGGACGTTCGAGGACGTCGATTCACAGATGTCGCTGCTCGCCGCGCGCCTCGCGCAGGACTATCCAGACGCCAATCGCGATCACGGCGTCCGCGTCTACACGCTCACCAAGGGCTTCCTCGACGAGGGTTCGGGTCCATTGCTGGCGCTCTTCCAGGCATCGGCAGGCGTCGTCCTGCTGATTGCCTGCGCGAACATCGCCAGCCTGCTGCTGGGGCGCGCCGCCGAACGACGGCGCGAGATTGCCGTCCGCCTTGCTCTTGGCGCCAGCCGCTGGCGGATCGTCCGCGAGTTGATCGTGGAAAGCACGCTCCTGGCGCTGATCGCCGTTCCTCCGTCCATCGGCTTCGCCTGGATCTGCGTCTACCTGATGCGCGTCCGGATGCCGGCACGAATCCTCAAGTTCGTGCCCGGTTTCGAGACGCTCGGACCGGACTTGTGGATGCTCGGCTTCACCCTCGTGCTCGCGCTGCTGACGGCATGGATCTTCGGATTGCTGCCGGCGCTGCAGGCCGCGTCATGGAAAGTATCCGATGCGCTCAAGGAGGGAGGCCGCACCGCCACCGGACGGCAGCTGCTGCGCCGCGGCATCGTCGTCGCCGAGATCGCCATTGCGTTGCCGCTGCTCGTTGCCGCCGGCATGGGCGTCATCGGCACGAACCGTCTGCTCAACGGTCCGCAGGGCTACGACCCCGATCACCTGTTGACGATGAAGCTGGTGCTGCCCGAACGCACGTATCCCGATGAGGCATCCCACCGGCGCTTCGTGGAGCGGGCGGTCGACGCGCTGAGCGCAGTCCCCGGCGTCGAACATGCCGCCGCGGCGAACGCGCTGCCGGCGACCGGATCAAACTCACGCCGGGCGATCGAGATTGACGGCCATCCGGCCGCCGACCCGAATAATCTGCCGGTCGTCAATACGCG
The DNA here is from genome assembly GCA_046765855.1 of Acidobacteriota bacterium. Taxonomy (GTDB): domain Bacteria; phylum Acidobacteriota; class Vicinamibacteria; order Vicinamibacterales; family 2-12-FULL-66-21; genus JAICSD01. The sequence continues at coordinate 2,088 of JBKPSE010000233.1, forward strand.
GGTAGTCACCCCCGACTACTTCAACATGATGCGCATCCCGGTGCAGCGCGGACGCGCATTCACCGTCAGCGATCGGGAGACCAACGCGCCCGTCGCGATCGTCAGCGACGTGATGGCGCGGCAGTACTGGCCTGGAGAAGACCCGATCGGGCGGCGGCTGCGCATCAAGAACGGACCCTGGCTGACTGTCGTCGGCATCTGCGGCGACATCATCCAGGACTGGTTCGATCAGCGCAACGTCCCCACCATGTACCGGCCGATGGCGCAGGCGCCGACGAACTATTTCGGTATCGGCGTGCGGACGACCGGCGAGCCGCAGTCGGTCGCGGCGGGCGTGCGTCAGGCGCTGCTCCGCGTCGACGGCGCGCAGCCGGTGTTCGAGCTGATGACCATGCGTGTGCTGCTGCACGAGCGCACGATAGGCCTGCAGTATCTCGCGGGGGTGATGACGGTGTTCGGCGGGCTCGCGCTCGTTCTCGCCGCTGTCGGCCTCTACGCGGTCGTCGCATATCTCGTGGCGCAGCGCCGCCACGAAATCGGTCTGCGCATCGCCCTGGGAGCGACGCGGCGGGACGTGATCGGATTGACCGTCGGGCAGGCATTGCGGCTGACGCTCGTTGGCAGCGCGATTGGCCTCGCGCTCGCGATCGCCCTCGGGCGATTGATGGAGGCGGCGCTATTCGGCATTGCGAGCAGCGACGCGAGGGTCTTCGTCACGTTTGCCGTGGTCTTGATCGGGGCTGCCCTGCTCGCCGGCTATCTGCCGGCGCGGCGCGCGGCGGGCATCGACCCGATGATCGCGCTGCGCGCGGAGTAACAATCCTCGAAGTCGTAGGCCGAAATCCGCTTACGCGGCGGTCGTCAGGCCGCGGATCAGGCGGAGGAGCATGTCGATCGCCACCGTATTGTGCCCGCCCTGCGGGATGATGATGTCCGCGTAGCGCTTGCTCGGCTCGACGAATTCCAGGTGCATCGGCTTGACCGTGCCGAGATACTGCTCGATGACCGACTGCACCGTGCGTCCGCGTTCGGCGATGTCGCGCTGCAGCCGCCGGATGAAGCGGGTGTCGTCGTCGGTATCGACGAAGACCTTGACGTCCATCAGCTTGCGCAGCGCCGGATCCGTATAAATAAGGATGCCTTCGACGATGATGGCGCGGCCGGGTTCGATCGTCTCGGTTTCGTCCTTGCGCGCGTGGCGCGCGAAGTCGTAGACGGGGGCTTTGACGGAGCGGCCGGCACGCAGTTCGTTGACGTGCCGCACCATCAGATCCGTCTCGAGCGAATCGGGATGGTCGTAGTTGAGCGCGGCGCGCTCCTCCAGGCGCAGATCGTTGCGATCGCGGTAGTAGCGATCGTGCTCGAGCACGGGCACGCGGACGTCGCCGAGCGCCTCCATGATGCGGCGCACGACCGTGGTCTTGCCGGAGCCGGAGCCTCCGGCAACACCGATGACCAGAGGCGTCACGCCGCGATCTTACTTCACCGGGCGGACGTCATTCAGCATCACCGGCTGGTTCGAGAAATCCTCCAACTCGATGGTGTTGTCCGATCCCATCGTGATCCTGGTCGCGATCGACGCCTTGCCGACGCCGCGATTGTCCTTGTCCAGCTTCAGCTGAATCAACGTGAACGGGTAATCGATCGTGCGCGGGCGCGCCATCGCTTCCCAGGCGCTGACGTAGCGATCGGTCATCAGAAAAATCATCCGGCCGCCCTCGGCCTCTGGGCGCTGACGCGCGAAGTGGATGTCATAGCGGAGCGAGCCGGGGGTGCTGATCCCGCCGACCACCGGCAGCTTCTGCAGCTCCGAGAGCAGGGCATCCTGCCCCTTCTCGCGGAGCACCTGGAGCAATCTGTCGCGATCGGCGTCGCTCGACCAGCGATTGATCGTGATGTCGACGGCTGTCGCGTTCGCGCGCGGCGCCGTATTACTGATGTCCACCGCGAAGGCGGTGAACTTTTCCGGCCCGGAAAAGCTGGACTGGGCGGCGGGCGCCGCCGCGGTCAGCGCAATAGCTGCGGCCGCTGCCGCGACCGCCAGGACTGTACGCATGAAACCTCCGTCTGACCTGCGCTATTGCATTTCCCACACCATCGGCAAGCTCAATGGGTAAGGCATAATTCCCGTCGCCCATGTCCTCTTCGCGCCGCGGCGCGGCCCTGGCGATCTGCCTGCTGCTGGCGATTGCGCACACCTGGCCGCTGGCGCTCCATCCCGGCCGCTACTCGCTGAACGGCAACGCCGACGCCCAACTCAACGAATGGATCATGGCGTGGGTGGCGCATCAGCTGCCCCGTGACCCGGTGCACCTCTTCGAGGCCAACATCTTCTACCCCGCCCACGATGCGCTGGCGTTCTCCGAGCCGCTGATCGTGCCGGCGGTGATGGGAGCGCCGCTCGCATGGGCCGGCGCGTCGCCGGTTCTGGTCTACAACCTCGTGCTGATTGCCGGTCTGGCGCTCACCGCATTCGCGGCGTGGCTGTTGATTGAGAGATGGACGGGCAGTTTCGGCGCGGGTCTGCTTGCCGGGTCGGTATTGGCGTTCAACACGCACACGCTCACGCGCCTGGCCCACATCCAGGGCGTTCATCTCTATGGCCTGCCGCTCGCGCTGCTCGCACTCGATCGGTTAATTCGCGGCGGCGGCGTGCGCGCCTCAGTGGGCCTTGCCGCGTCACTCGTCGTCCTCGCCTTCACGTCGGGTTATCTGATCGTGTTTGCGGTGGTGATGATTGCAGTGGCGGTGATCGCGCGCGCCGGCGAGTGGCTGCCGAACGCTCGCGGGGTGATCTCCGCTCTGACGATTGGCGCGCTGGCTGCCGCTCTGCTGATCGTTCCGCTATGGCTTCCCTACCGCCGGGTCGCGCGGGACCAGCACATGGTCCGCTCACTGGACGTCGTCCGCGACTTTTCCGCAACGCCGTCGGGTTACCTCGCCACGGCGGCGCGGCTGCACCGTTCGACATGGAGCTGGAGGTTCTTCAAGGATCCCGTCGACGCCTTCTTTCCCGGGTTTACTGTTCTCGCGCTGGCGGCAGCCGCTGTCGTCATCGTCTGGCGAAGGACGGAACCACTCGCGCGACGGCGCACGACGATGCTGCTGGCTATCGCAATCGGTGGATTCGTGCTGTCGTTGGGGACGGCGACGCCCGTCTACGCCTGGCTGTTCCACGCGTTTCCGCCGATGCAGGGGCTGCGAGTGGCCGCGCGATTTGGGAATCTCTTTCTGCTCGGGATCGCGCTGCTCGGCGGCCTCGGCCTGGCGGCATGGCGACCGCGCGCGCTTGTCGCCGCGGCTCTGGTCCTGCTCGTCAATGCCGAGTCATTGTGTGCGCCGGTGACCTACACCTCATTCACCGGCGTTCCCGGTGTTTATCGTCTGCTGGCCGAAGAGCCCGGGAACGTCGTCGTCGCCGAACAACCTTTCTATCCGCGCGGACTCGCGTTTCAGAACGGCCCGTACGTACTCGCGTCCACGGCGCACTGGCGTCCGCTGATGAATGGCTACAGCGGCTACACGCCGGCGTCGTATCAGCAGTACGCGGATGACTTCTGGTACTTCCCGCGTGAACACGCCATCGAGGCGATGAAGCGCGCGGGGGTGACGCACGTGGTCGTGCATGCCGATTCGTTCGCACGTGACAGGCAGGACATCGTCGCGGAAATCGGCTCGCGGGCGGATCTCGAGCTGCTCGCAGTGGGACAGGGCGTCAGACTGTATCGGCTGAAACGCTGACGCTGAAGTACAGTCACAACATGGTTCCAGTCGCTGTCCGCCGCCTCGACCCGTCGATTCCACTCCCCGAGTACCAGACGCCGGGCGCCGCGGGATTCGATCTCGCCGCCAGCCGCGATATGACGGTGGAGCCCGGCTCCGTCGCGCTCATCCCGACCGGCCTGGTGATTCGCGTGCCGCACGGCCACCTGCTCGGGATCTTCGCGCGCAGCAGCACGCCGCTGCGGCGCGGGTTGATGGTCGCCAACGGCGTCGGCGTCATCGACGAGGACTATTGCGGCGACGCGGACGAGATCAAGGTGCAGGTAATCAACTTCACGAACACGCCGGTGCACATCGCCAGGGGCGATCGCATCGCGCAGGGACTCTTCATCCCGATCGTCCGCGCCGTGTGGGAGGAGAAGAGCGGCAGCCTGCGCGACGGCTCGCGCGGCGGATTCGGCGCCACCGGATGAACATCTATCTCGCCTGCACGGTGCGCGGCGATCGCGGCGCTGTCGCCGCGCTCCGCTCGCTCGTCACCTCGCTCGAAGCCTCAGGCCACACGGTGCTGACAAAACACCTGCTCGAGGACGACGTGGACACCGCGGAATCGGCATTGACCGAGCACGCGGTCTACCAGCGCGACATCGAGTGGCTGGACGCAGCCGACGTGCTGGTCGCCGATGGATCGGGCTCGAGCTTCGGCGTCGGCTTCGAGGTGGGATACGTCCTCGGACGGTCGGACCGCACCAATCAACGAGTGGTGCTGCTCTATCGAGCCGATCGCGCGCCGGCGATCTCCCGTTTGATCGTCGGCAACGCACATCCGCGCTGCGAAGTCGTGAAATACAACGACCCGGTCGAACTCGTCGACCGGGTCCTCGCACTTCTCTAATCCGGGACGCTGCCTGCTATCACCGCGGCACGCGTGCCGCGCAGTCCGTGTTTCCGTGGCTGCGTTCCGTGGAGTCCGCGTGTTCCGCGGCC
>JBKPSE010000234.1:0-9950 GCA_046765855.1 Acidobacteriota bacterium
GTTCACCTGTTCGAGCCTGCGGATGCTATCCACTGGAGATACGGATCGAGCAACTGGGGCACGCGTGGAGGGTTCCCGAATCCGCCGCACGGCGCGGTCATCTATTACGCGTTGAAGGACGAGGAGAAGGGGGAACTCAAGATCGAGATCGTCGACGCAAAGAATCGCGTCGTCCGAACCCTGAGCAGCACCGCGCCCGAACCAATGGGCAGCGATGACAACGAGGATCCGGAGGAGTTCAAGAATGAGGCGCTGCCGCGGAGCGCGGGCGTGCAGCGTGCGGTGTGGGACCTGACTTACGAAGGGGCGCGCAAGATCAAAGGGGCCCGTATCGATACTGGCGATCCGCGTCGCGGCCCTCGCGTGCCGCCGGGTGCATACACGGTGCGGCTGACGGCGGCCGGCAAGACACTTACGGCGCCGCTGCAGGTGCTGCCGGATCCCCGCGGCGACGCCTCGCAGACAGACCTCGAGGCGCAGTCCGCCTTCGCGCTGCGCGTACGGGACGATATCTCGAAGCTCACCGGTCTGGTCAATCAGCTGAAGTCCGTGCAGGAGCAGTTGAAGGCGCGCAACATCGCGCTCGAGCCGCGCAAGGGTGACGGCGACATCGCCGATCTGATCGGACAGTCGAACGCGGCGATCAAGAAGGCGTTCGCGATCGAAGACAAGCTGCACAATCCCACCGCGGAAGTCGTCTACGACATCCTCGCGATGCGCGGCGGCGCTCGCTTGTATTCACGGCTGTCGCCGCTGCAGATGTGGGCGGTCGAAGCCACGGGAGGGCCGACGGCGGGAATGAACGCCGTGCTGGGCGAGCAGGAAAAGGAGCTCGCCACGCTCGAGGCCGAGACGAAGCAGTTCCTCTCCGGGGATATCGCGAAGCTGAATCAGCGGGCTGCGCAGCTGAATCTCGGCTACGTGATCATCAGGTGATGCGAACCGCGGCGATCCTGCTGGCGATCCTGACGCTGCAGGGCGCCGCGCCGTCAGCGCGCCCGCAGATCCTCGGCATCTCACATGTCGCAATCCAGGTCAGCGATCTGGCGAAGGCGCGCACGTTCTATGGCGACCTGCTTGGTTTCGCCGAACAAGCGCCGCGGCGCGATCACGTCGCCATCTTCCTGGTCAACGGCAGGCAGCGGCTGATCGTGCGCGATGGCCTGCCGGCCTCGCGCGACGAACGGTTTCTCGATCTCGCGTTCGAAGCGCAGGCCGCTACGCTGCGCGCGCATCTCGACGCGCGTGGCGTCCGTGTCGACGACGTCGTCAATGATGCAGATGCTGGCGGACGACGGTTCGCGGCGATGGATGCCGACGGACACACCATTCACTTCGTCGAACCGGGTGCGCCTCAGGAGGTGCCATCGGCCAACGACCGGCGCGTCTCGCGGCGCATCCTGCATGCCGGACTCACCGTTAAGAATGCGGACGCCGCCGATCGCTTCTACAAGGAGGCGCTCGGCTTCTCGGAAATCTGGCGCGGTGGAAGGCCCGAAGGGACGATCAACTGGATCAACATGCGCGTCCCGGACGGTACCGACTACCTCGAGTACATGCTGTTCCCCGCCGCGCCGCCCGACAGGCGCCAGCTCGGCTCGGCACATCACGTCGCGCTGCTGGTGCAGGACATCCAGCAGGCGCTCGAGACGGTGCGCGGCCGCACCAGCGCCGGCGATCCCAACCATCGCGCGACGCCGCAGATCGGCGTCAACCGGCGCTGGCAGCTCAACGTGTTCGATCCCGACGGGACGCGCATCGAGTTCATGGAGCCGTGGACGGTGAAATGAGCGTGGACCGTAGGCCGTGGGTCGTGGTCAGACGCGCCGGGCCTTCCAATGGCCGCGCCGGAACAGGACGGCGCTGACAACGGCAAGTGACGAGTAGGCGATGGTCATCGCGATGAACACACCCTGCGCGCCGAGGCGCAGCTCGGTCGACAGCCACCACGCCAGCGGAATCTCCCACGCCCAGAAGACGAACAGATTGATGACCGTCGGTGTCCACGTGTCGCCTGCGCCGTTGAAGGACTGCGTCAGCACCATTCCACATGCGTAGAAGACGAAGCCAAGGCTGACGGTTCGCAGACATGCGATCGCGAAAGGCTGAACCGTCAGATCGCCGGTGAAGAACGTTGCGATGAGCGGGGCACCGGCGAGAAAGACGAGCCCGACTGCGCCAAGCAACACCATGTTGTAGCGTGCGGCGGTCCAGACCGCCCGCTCGGCCCGCTCCGGGCTGCCGGCGCCCAGATTCTGGCCGACCATTGTCGCCGCCGCGTTGCTGATGCCGAATGCGGGCAACAGCGCGAAAAGAATCACACGGATGCCGATCGTGTAGCCCGCCAGCGCTTCACTGCCGAACACCGACAGGATACGCACGAGGCCGATGTAGCTTGCCGTGCCGATCAGGATCTGGAACGTGCCCAAACCAGAGAGCCGCACCACGCTGCTCATCGTCGCCAGATCGATGCGCAGATGGCGGCGGCCGATGCCGATGCGGCCCCGCTTCGAGGCCAGCGTCACCAACTGAACGAGCACGGCCGAGCCGCGGCCGATATTCGTCGCCAGCGCCGCTCCGGCGACGCCCAACTCCGGAAATGGACCAACCCCGAAGATGAAGCACGGGCCAAGAATGATGTTGAGCGCATTGCCGAAAATGAGAACGCGCATCGCGACCGCGGCATCGCCGGCGCCGCGAAACACCGCGTTGAGCAGAAACAGCAAAAGCACTGTTGCGTTGCCGCCGAGCATGATGGTGGTGAAGCGGCCGCCGGTACGGATGACATCCGGCGAAGCCCCCATCAGCGCCAACAGCGCATCGGCGTGCGGCGCCGCCGCCAGCGCGATTGCCGCCGAAACGATGATGCCAAGGATGAGGGATTGTCCGGCGGCTTTTGCCGCGCCCTCAGCATCGTGCTCGCCGGTACGTCGCGCGACCAGCGCCGTCGCGCCGATCGACAGCCCCATCGCCGCGGTGTAGATGAGCGTGAGCATCGACTCGGTGAGCCCGACGGTGGCGACAGCATCGGCGCCGAGATGCGCGACCCAGAACACGTCGGCGACCGCGAAGATTGACTCCATCGCCATCTCGACGACCATCGGGACCGCGAGCATGATCACGGCACGCCCGACCGGCGCAGTCGTGTAATCGATGCGCGTGCCGCGCAGCGCTTCTCGCAGCGTTGCCCACATGGAAGCGGCAATTATCGTTCATTGCACCCCGGTTCCCCCGTCCACGGTCGTCAGTCCTCGATCCTCGTTCCAGGACCCGCGATCCACGACACGACCCACCCCCACGAACACACGCCCTCGGAGTATCATCCGCCCATGGAGAGACGCGATTTCCTGAAACTCGGCGGCACGGCGATCGCGGCAGGCGCGGTAGCGGTCACGCGCGATACCGCGGTTGACGCACAGACCACGGCGGCGGCGCAGTTCGCCGCGGCGCCGATCGAAACCGTGCGTATCGGCTATGTCGGAATCGGCGGGCAGGGATCGGGACACGTCCGCAACCTGTTGAAGATTCCAGGCTGCCGCATCACCGCCGTATGCGACATCCGTTCCGAACGAACCGACTGGGCGAGCAAGGCGATTACCGACGCCGGACATCCCGCGCCGGCGGTCTACAACCGCGGTCCTCGCGACTTCGAGCGATTGTGCGAGACCGAGCACCTTGATCTCGTCTACAACGCTACGCCCTGGGAATGGCACGTGCCGATCATGCTGGCGGCGATGAAGAACGGCAAACACACGGCGACGGAAGTGCCGGCGGCGATGACTCTCGATGACTGCTGGGCGATGGTGGAATCAGCCGAAAAGCACCGCAAGCACTGCGTGCTGATGGAGAACTGCAACTACGACCGCATGGAGATGATGGTCTATAACATGGTCCGCCAGGGCGTGTTCGGCGAGATCCTCCACGCCGAAGGCGGCTACCTCCACGATCTGCGCGCCATCAAGTTCGCCGACGAAGGCGAAGGCCTGTGGCGCCGCGCGTGGGCCGCGAAACTGAACGGCAATCTCTATCCCACTCACGGCCTCGGCCCGATTGCCAACTGCCTCGACATCAACCGCGGCGATCGATTCGACCATCTCGTCTCGATGAGCGGCCCCTCGCGCGGGCTGCAGGACTGGGCGGCCTCGCACTACCCGGCCGACCATCCCAAGCGCAAAGAACAGTACGTGCTCGGCGACATGAACACGAGCATCATCAAGACGGCAAAGGGCAAGACGATCCTGGTCGAGCACTGCACCAACCTGCCGCGCCCCTACAGCCGCATTCACATGGTGCAGGGCACGAAAGGCATCTTCCAGGGCTATCCGAACCGCTTCTACATCGAAGGGCGCGGGCGGGCCGATCAGTGGCAGGAGGCCTCGGCCGGCCTCGCGGAGTTCGAGCATCCGCTGTGGAAGGAGATCGCGGCGCAGGCGCAGGGGGCGGGCCACGGAGGCATGGACTACATCGAGGATTACCGCCTGATCAAATGCCTGCGCGAGGGCAAACCGACCGACATGAACGTCTACGACGCCGCCGCGCTCAGCGCCGTCGTCCATCTGAGCGTGCAGTCCGTCGGCCGCAAGGCTGCCGCGGTGGACTTTCCCGACTTCACGCGCGGCCGGTGGAAAACGACACCGCCTCTTGACATCGTCCACATGTAATCGCGCGATCGTGCTCGCGCGCGGGCTCGGCACCCGCATGCGCGCGCAGGACGAACGGGCCACGCTGACGCCGGAGCAACAGCGGGCGGCCGACGCGGGGCTCAAGGTGATGATGCCGGTGAATGGGCAGCCGTTCCTCGCCTACGTGTTGAGCGCGATTGCCGACGCCGGCCTGCGCGAGATCGCGCTCGTGGTCGCGCCGGATCACGAGGCGGTGCGCGAGTATCTGACGGCTTCGCCGCCGGTCCGGACGCGCGTGACCACCGTCGTGCAGCACGCGGCGATCGGCACCGCGGACGCCGTCCTTGCCGCAGCCGCGTGGGTCGGCGCCGACCCGTTTCTGGTGATGAATGCCGATAACTTGTACCCGGTGCCGGCGCTGCGCGACCTCGCCGCGCTGGATGAGCCCGGTTTCCCCGCCTTCGACGCCGACGATCTGATCAGGACCGGCAACATTTCCGCCGAGCGCGTCCGTGCCTTTGCCATCGCGGAGATCGACGCGGACGGGTATCTCGCCTCCATTGTCGAGAAGCCGCACGACCTTGCGGCGCCGGAGCGCAGCGCGTCCGCTGTCACGCGCACGGTGAGCATGAATCTGTGGCGCTTCGACGAGCGCATCTTCGCCGCGTGCCGCGATGTGCCGCGCTCGGCGCGCGGTGAGTTCGAGCTGCCTGAAGCGGTCGCGCTTGCCATCGCGCGCGGCGTGAAAATCAAGGCGGTTCCAGCACGGGGACCTGTGCTCGACCTGTCGCGTCGGGCCGACGCCGCCGACGTCGCGCGGCGGCTCGCGGGAGTGAGGCCGTGCGCCTGAACGCAGCCGATATCGCCGCGGCGCTCGTCGAGCGCGGCCTGCAGCCGGACGAACTGGTGGCGAAGCAGTCGCTCTACACCGGCGTCATCGAACGGCATGCGATGCTCTGCGGGCGTCCGCCGGAACACGTATTGTGGGTGCCCGGACGGCTCGAAGTGTTCGGCAAGCACACCGATTACGCAGGAGGCCGAACGCTCGTCAGCCCGGTGCCGCGCGGATTCGGCGTCGCCGCGAGCGCGCGCGACGACCGCACCGTCCAGGTCGCCGACGCCTGGCGCGGCGAGACGATGACGATGTCCGACAGCGGCGGTCGATCGCCGCACACCGGATGGCGTCATTACGTCGACGTCACCGTCCGCCGCCTGGCGCGCAATTTTCCCGGCGCCGCACTCGGCGCCGACATCGCCGTCGCCAGCGACCTGCCGCGCGCCTCGGGCATGAGCAGTTCGAGCGCGCTGGTCATTGCCATCGCCGCGACGCTCGGCCGCGTCGCGTCGCTGCCCAAACATCCGGCGTGGCGGCTGAACATCCGCTCGGGCCTCGACGCTGCCGGCTATTACGCGTGCATCGAGAACGGCCGCAGCTTCGCCGGGCTGGAGGGGGACGCCGGCGTCGGCACGCACGGCGGCAGCGAGGATCACACCGCCATCGTCGAGGGCCGGCCGGGCCACGTCTCGGCGTTTGCCTTCGTGCCGCCGCGGGCGCTCGGCGCTGCCGCGGTGCCCGATGCGTGGCGTTTCGTCATCGCCCCCTCGGGCGCCACGGCGCGGAAGATTGGCGAGGCGCGCGAGCCTTACAACCGCCTCTCGGCCGCCGCCGCACTGTTGCTCGACGGCTGGAACCGCGAGCATCCGCCGGCCGTGTCGCTTGGCGCCGCCCTGCGGCAGGATCCCGGCGCGGTCGACGCGTTTCGCACCATCTCGGAGCGGATCGCAACTCAGGACATGCCCGCCTCATGGCTTCGCGACCGGCTCGACCACTTCATCCGTGAGGACGCCCGAATCGGCGACGCGCTCACCGCGTTCGTCAATCGCGACGCTTCGACGCTCGGCCGGCTGTCGGCTGATTCCCAGCGCGACGCCGAGATACTATTGAAGAACCAGGTGCCGGCCACATCGCAACTGGCTGCGTCGGCGCGCAAGCTCGGGGCGTTCGCGGCGTGCAATTTCGGCGCGGGCTTCGGCGGCGCAGTCTGGGCCCTGGTCGAGGCCGCCGACGCCGAACGCTTTGCCGCGGACTGGCATGCCGGCGCGTTCATCATGAGCGCGGGCCTGCCGCTCACGGAACTTTCACCGTTGTAATAGTTCGAGGCCAACAATTGGGCGCAAGCCCACGTCTAACCCCCTCATGGAAGCATTCATCAAGGATTTGAAGCACTCGCTGCGCATGTTCGCGCAGAGTCCGGCCTTCACCCTCGCGGCCGTCGCGGCGCTGACACTCGGGATTGGCGCCAATACCGCGATCTTCTCCGTGGTCAACGCGGTCCTGCTCAGACCGGTCGGCGTGCCGGATCCGGATCGGGTGGTTGTCTTCATCAATACCTCTCAGCGAGGTCCGGGAGGTCCGGCCGCGTCGCCGGCAAAGTTCGCCCACTACCGCAACCAGAGCGACATCGTCCAGGACGTCTCGGCGTTCAACACGGGGGTGATGAACTACACAGGCGGCAACTTTCCCGAGCAGCTCCGCTCCGGGCGCGTCTCGGCCGATTTCTTGAAGCTGATCGGCGCGCCGTTTCTGCTCGGCCGCTCGTTCACGGCCGACGAGGATCGGCCGCAGGGGCCCAAGGTCGCGGTGATCAGCCGCAACCTCTGGGAGACACGCTTCAACGCCGATCCCAACATCGTCGGCAAGAGCATCTCGCTGGGCAACGAGCCCTACACGATCGTCGGCGTGCTCAACACGTTCGATTTCCGGGAGTACGGACCGACGCCGCAAGTGTGGACGCTGTTCCAGTTCGATCCGAACACCGCGGACCAGGGACATTACTTCCAGGCCATGGCCCGCCTCAAGCCGGGGGTCACCGTTGAACAGGCCTACGCGCGGATGCAGGCGTCGGCCAATGACTACCGTGCCAAGTTTCCCAAAGCGATTGGCCCGCAGGCCGGCTTCGGTGTGCTGCCGATCCGCGAGGCGATCGTCCGCGGCGACGTGAAGAATTCGCTGTTCATCTATGTGGGCGCCGTCGGCTTCGTCCTGCTGATCGCCTGCGCCAATGTCGCGAATCTGCTGCTGGTGCGCGCCACGGGCCGCCGCCGCGAGATTGCGATCCGCGCCGCAATCGGCGGATCGCGCGGACGCATCATCCGCCAGCTGCTCACCGAGAGTGTCGTCCTCTCTCTTGCCGGCGGCATCCTCGGGCTCGGGCTTGGTTGGGCCGGCATTCGCGCACTGCTGTCGATCAATACGGCGGGGCTGCCGCGCGTTGGCGCCAACGGCGCCGACGTCAGCCTCGACTGGCGCGTCGTCCTGTTCACCATCGGCGTGTCGCTTGCGACCGGCGTGATCTTTGGACTCATTCCCGCACTCCAGAGCTCGAAGACGGACTTGACGACCACGTTGAAGGAGAGCGCCGGACGATCGGGCACCGGCTTCCGCCAGAACAAGGCGCGCTCCATCCTTGTCGTCGTCGAAGTGGCGCTGGCGCTGGTGCTGCTGATCGGATCTGCCCTGCTGATCCGGACGGCGGTGGCGCTCGGGCGCGTCGATCCCGGCTTCGACACGCACAACGTGTTGACGCTGAAGATGTCGCTCAAGGGGGCGCAGTTCGAGAAGGCAGAGGCCGTCGAACAGGTCGTGCGCAACGGCGTCGAGCGGCTGAAAGCGATTCCGGGCGTCGTGGAAGCGAGCGCGACCTGCTGCGTGCCGCTGCAGGGGGGCTACGGTCTGCCGTTCCGGATTGTGGGCCGTCCGCTCGCGGCCGACAGCCAGGGCCCGTATCACGGCGGCGGCGGCTGGATGACGGTATCGCCAGGCTATTTCGAAGTGTTCAAGATTCCGGTGAAGCGCGGCCGCACTTTCAACGAGCGCGACACGGGAGCGTCCACGCGCGTCGTCATCATCAACGAGGCGATGGCGAAGCAGTACTGGCCGAACGCCGATCCGCTTGCCGACAAGCTGCTGATCGGCAAAGGCGTGATGCGAGAGTTCGCCGACGAGACGGATCGGCAGATCGTCGGTGTCGTCGCCGACATCAAGAGCAACGGGCTCGACAGCGATCCGCAGCCGCAGATGTGGATCCCGCAGTCGCAGATTCCCGATCTGGCCAACGCGCTCAACGTCAGCTTGACGCCGATCTCATGGATCGTGCGCACGCAGGTCGCGCCGCAGTCGCTCAGCAATCAGATCCAGGAGACGCTGCGGCAGAGCACCGGGCTGCCGGTGACCGACGTCGAGTCGATGGATGCGATCGTGTCGACGTCAGTGTCACGACAGCGTTTCAACATGTGGGTCATGACGGTCTTCGGCGGATGCGCGCTGCTGCTCGCGGCCATCGGTATCTATGGATTGATGGCGTACTCGGTCGAACAGCGGACACAGGAAATCGGCATCCGTCTGGCGCTCGGCGCGCAGGGCGGCCAGGTGAGCAGAATGGTCGTGACGCAGGGCATGACGCTGGCGATCGTCGGTCTGGTCATCGGCCTCGCCGCGGCGTTCGCGCTCGCGCGTTTCATCACGTCGTTTCTGTTCGGCGTGACGGCGAAGGATCCGATGGTGTTCGCAGGCGTGCCGGTGCTGCTCGGCCTGGTTGCGTTGTTTTCGGTGTGGCTCCCCGCACGGCGCGCGAGCAAGGTGGATCCGCTGATTGCTCTCAGGTACGAGTAATCAGGCGCGCAGTGTTCCGCTCATGATTGTCACATCTTGACAATCAAGATGACAGGCGGTAGCGTCAGGGGCATGGCCCAGGAGAATACCGACGTCATCCAGGGGACGCTCGACCTGCTGATTCTGAAGACGCTCAGCCTCGAGCCGATGCATGGCTTCGGCATCGCCCGCCGCGTCGAGCAGATCTCCCGCGGCGTGTTCAAGGTCAACCCGGGGTCGCTGCTGGTGGCGCTCAAGCGGCTCGAGCGCGCCGGCTGGCTCGACGCCGAGTGGCGCGAAACCGCCAATGCGCGCCGTGCCCGGATCTACTCGCTCACCCGCGCCGGCCGCCGGCAGCTCGAACGCGAGGCCGCGGACTGGACGCGCCGCGCCTCGGCAATCGCCCGGCTGCTGAAGGCCGAGGCCTGACATGTCTTTCTGGCGCCGGCTGACCCGCGGCCTGCACGCGCTCGTCCATCCGGACCGCGCCGCGCGCGACGCGCGTGACGAAGTGGAGCACTACCTCGAACAGACCGCCGCCGAGTACATGGCGCAAGGGCTCTCACCCGCCGCCGCGCGCCGCGCCGCGCGGCTCGACGCCGGCAGCGACGCGTCGCTGCGCGAGCAGCTCGGCGCCCACGGGTGGGAACACCTGGTGACGACAGGAGCCGCCGATC
>JBKPSE010000235.1:0-2702 GCA_046765855.1 Acidobacteriota bacterium
CTGCTGCGCCAGCCGGCGGCGCAGGCGATGGGATGGGCGCTGCTCCAGTTCGTGTGGCAGGGCGCCGCGATCGGCGTCTTCACGGCACTGGTGCTCACCGCATTGCGGCGCAGCGCCGCCGACGTCCGCTACGTCGTCGCGTCGATAGCGCTGGCGCTGATGCTGACGCTGCCGGTCGTCACCGCTGTGCAGAAATACCAGGCACTGAAACAGACCCCCGCCGTTGATTTGGCGGTGCCACACGCGGAAACGGTCAGCGCCTCTCCGTCGGTGGAACCGGCAGCCCCGACTTCGGCTCCTGTGCGCACCGACGTCATCGCTCAGGTGGCGACGGCGCGTCTGGCGGATCAAGTGGCGTCCTTGCGGCCTGAACGGCTGCTCGCCCCGCTGATGCTGGTCTGGCTTGCCGGTGTCACGGCACTAAGTCTGCGTCTCTTGACTGGCTGGCTGTGGGTGCAGCGCCTCCGCACCCATGGCGTGTCGCCGGTCGACGCGCCGTGCGCGCGGCTTGCGTCGCGGCTCTCGCGGCGCCTTCACATCGCTCGTGTAGTCACGCTGCTCGAGTCGACGCTCGTCGATGTGCCGACTGTCATCGGCTTTCTCAAGCCCGTGGTGCTTCTGCCCGCGAGCGTGCTTGGCGGCCTGACGCCGCAACAGCTCGAGGCGATCCTCGCGCACGAGCTCGCGCACATCCGCCGTCACGACTATCTGGTGAACTTGCTGCAAACGCTGGTCGAGACGGTGCTGTTCTACCACCCCGCGGTCTGGTGGGTCTCGCGCCGAATCCGGATCGAGCGCGAGAACTGCTGCGACGATCTGGCAGTGAACCTGTGCGGCGATCCGGTGGCGTATGCGACGGCGCTCGCCGATCTCGAAGCGCTGCGTTCGGGCCCTGCGCCGGATCATCACATTGCCATGGCGGCCACCGGCGGATCCCTCCTGGTGCGCGTCCGCCGATTGCTTGGCGCTCCCTCATCGCACACGGGTCGAGGGCCGGCATGGCTGGCAGGCAGCGTCGCACTGCTGCTCGTCGGCGGTATCGCGCTCGGCGCGGATGGTCTGAAAAAGGATCAATCCCCGAAGGCGGCGTCAAGCTCGCGGCTGCAATCGGTTCCGGTACCTGAAGCGGTGCCGCCGGTTCCGCCCGAGCCGAAGGTTCAGCCGCCGCCGCCGTCGCCTGCAGCCGTCGCGGCTGCGCCGCTGCCGCCGGAGAGCACGGACGCAGTGGTTGCGCCGCCTCCAGCAGCCGAACCGGCGCCGCCCGCGGTGGCCGTGCCCTCCACGCCGCCGATCGCTCCAGTCGCGCCTGCTGTGTCCGCGCCAGTGCCGGTTGCCGGCGCCACAGCGGTACAGCCCGCGCCTCCTCCGCCTCCAGCCCCGCCCGCGCCCGTGTCCTCGACGCAGAGCATCAGCCATCACGTCAACGATTCGACCGGCGTCTGGACCTATTCGAACAACGGCGAAAAGCTGGAAGTGAAGTACTCGGGCAAGTTCGAGTTCACCGACGACGACACCGACGTGCGGCAGATTTCGCCGGACGGGTATCTGAAGATCTCGGATGGCGCCTGGCTCGGCCGTCACTCGGTGGAGATCC
This sequence comes from Acidobacteriota bacterium, assembly GCA_046765855.1. GTDB lineage: Bacteria > Acidobacteriota > Vicinamibacteria > Vicinamibacterales > 2-12-FULL-66-21 > JAICSD01. The sequence goes on from JBKPSE010000235.1 coordinate 1,595, forward strand.
GCGAGGATAACGGCCGCCTCGAACACCGCTATTACGTGAACGGCGCCGAGCGGCCGTTCGACCCGGAAGGGCGCGTGTGGCTTCGCGAGAACCTGCCGAACTTCATCCGCAACACCGGCATCGGCGCCTCGACGCGCGTGGCGCGCTTCCTGAAATCCGGCGGCGTCAACGCGGTCAACGGCGAAATCGGCCGCATCGGCAGCACCTACGTGAAGGGCCTCTATTATCGCGAGCTGTTCAAACAGGCGACGCTGACGCCCGAACAGTACCGGCAGATCATGGCGCAAGCCTCGACCGAAATGCGCTCGTCCGACTACGAGCTCGCGCAGCTCCTGATCTCGATCGCCGATCGGCTGCCGAACGACGAGCAGTCGCGCGCCGCGTATTTCACCGCCGCCGCCGGCATCCGTTCCGACTACGAGCTGCGGCGCGTCTATTCGACGATGCTGAAGCGCGGTCCGGTGAGCTCGCAGATCCTGTCGGCGATTCTGGAGCATTCCGCGTCGATCGATTCCGACTACGAGTTGTCCGAGCTGCTGCGCCAGATCCTGGCGCAGCAATCGCTCGACGACCGCAATCGGGCCGCCTTCTTCAAGACGGTCGGCACGATCAGCAGCGACTACGAGCGGCATCGCGTCCTCAGCGCCGTGCTCAACAAGCAGGGAGCGAGCGATTCGCACCTGCTCGAAGACGCGCTCAACCAGGCTGCGTCGTTGAGCAGCGATTACGAAGCGGCGGCGTTCCTGCTCGAAGTGCTGCGCCAGAACGGCGTCGAGGGCTCCGCGCGTGCGCCGTTCTTCAAGATCGTGAGCGGACTCAACTCCGGCTACGAGCGCGGCCGCGTTCTCGACTCGGTCGTGCGCAAGCCCGAGACGAGCAACGATACGCTGCTCGAAGTACTGCGCGCCGCCAAGGGCATGAGCGGCTACGAGCTCAGTCAGGTGCTGCAGTCGGTCGCGCGCACGCACACGATCTCCGGCCCGCTGCGCGACGCGTATCTCGACGCGGCCGACAAGCTCTCCGGCTACGAACAGAATCAAGTTCTGTCGGCGCTGGTTCGTTCCGAACGCCGCAAGTAGCGGGAAGAGGGAAGCCGCAGCTCTTCTTG
>JBKPSE010000236.1:0-3419 GCA_046765855.1 Acidobacteriota bacterium
GCTTTGCCGAGGATCAAAAGATTAACCGTGTGTTCCGCGTATTCCGTGGCGCGACGATTCCGCGTATTCCGTGGCGCTATTTCTTCGCGAGATCCGTGGCGATCCACCTCGTCACGGCGGCAATCGCCTCATCGTCGCGCAGCACCGTGCCGAGCGGCGGCATTTGCGACGACGGGCGGCGCGAGCGCATGCGGACGAGCATCGCGCTCGCGTCGGGGTTGAGCGCGTCCAGCATGTGGGTGGTGCCGTCGGCGCGGCCCGGAATCTGCCAGGCTGTGGCCTGCGCCAGTAGCGCCATCGCGACCGCGTCGCCGTCGACTGAAATGTCGCTGTGCTTCAGGGATGGCCCGGCGTAGGCGATCTCGCCCGAGCGGTTGTGGCAGGTGCCGCAGTTGGCGGCGAAGTAACCAAGCACCGCGCGCGTCCGCGGACTGGTGGTCTGGATCCGCGGCGGCGCCGTCACCAGTTCGGGACGGGCGGGCGACAACAGGCCTTCTTCGACCAGCGTTGCGAGCGTCATCATTCCTGGCGCGAGCGGCTCGCCGTGGATCGCGTTCGGGTCGCGATCGGTCGAGAGCTGCAGCGCGTTGAATCCGAGGGGGCCGGGGCGTGCGTTGCCGTGGCACGCGCGGCAGTCGTTCGATCCGGGGAGGTCGTGCCGTTTTCCCGGCGCGATCTCGACGACGCCCGGGAGTCCTTGTTCGGGTGCCAGTACAGCATCGGTGCCCTCTTCATTCCATGCATAGGTGGCGAAGATCCAGCGGTCCGCCGCGGCGCGCCAGAGAAAGCGCGTTTCGACTTTGCGGCCGTTGAACGTGAATTCCTTCCAGAACCGCGTGCCGACCGGAAACGCCCAGTCGCCGGGGACGGTCGTATCGATCGCCGTCCCCGGCGGCAGGTAGATCCAGCGCGCCTTCTTCGCACCGTCGGACCAGAGCGGATACTGCGGCGAATACTGGCGGACGCCGCGCGCAATCGCGCCGGCGCGGCTCGCCTCGTACAGTCCGGTCTCGCTCAACAGCGCAGGCGCGCAGGGCTCCTGCACAACGCCACGAGTTGCGGCGTGCAGCGCGCCGATCCAGCCGATCGTCAGCGCGATCGCTGCCGCACCCACACCGCGGGTCATTACTGCTTCTCCTCCTGAGACTGCGGCGGCTCGATCGGCGCCGGCACCTTGTTCTTCACCGGGGCGAGCGACTGCAGATACGCGAAGATGCTCTTCAAGTCCTCGTCATTCGCCCGCCCAATCATCTTGACGGGCATCGGCGGCAGGATCGGACGTCCCTTGCCCTGATGGCGCGCCGTGCGCATCGTCGCGATGAACATCTCCTCCGTCCAGTTGCCGAGACCGGTGTCCTTGTCGGGGGTCAGGTTGGCGGTAAAGCTGACGCCCCACGGGCCGGCGAACGCCGTGTTGGTTGCGGCACCGTGCCAGATCCACGGTCCCGCCGCGGCCGGCGGCGGCGGCATCACCATGTCCTGCGGATGTCCGGTCAAGGCGCGCGACATATCGGGCTCCGGACCGGCGGGGCCCATTTTCCACGGCGTGTGACAATCGTTGCAGCCCATCATTCCAACCAGATAGGCGCCGCGCTCGACGCGCGTCTTCTTCTGCGCGGCGGCGGCGTCCTGCGGCTCCGTGCTGACGGCGCGAAGCAGCGCGCCCGAGAAAGCTGCCATTGCCAGCACCATCAGCGTTGTCGTCGTTCGATTGCGTCTCATGCGGTTATGACCTCGTGTATGGATGACGTGCCGAAATCGTAGCGAGGTATACGGAGCGGCGTTGCTAAACCTTCCTTACGGCCTCCTTAAGAGAATCTGCACGCTTCCTAAAAAGACCCTAAACGCCGATATACTCCTGATCTTTCGATGATCACGCGGGAACTGGCCGCCTTCCTCGAGGAGGGCGTGGGCATACATCTCGGGACGCGGAACGGAAACCTGGAACCCAACGGCTGTCGCGCGCTTGCCGTGACCGTCGACGAGGACGGACGGCATTTCGTGGTCTACGTCGCGCGGGTCGCGGCGGCGCGCATCCTGCCGGATCTGGAAGCCAACGGGCAGGCGGCGGTGGGATTCGGCAGGCCCGTCGACGATCGCGCCTGCCAGGTGAAGGGGATCTTCGTCGACGCACGGGACGCGCGCGAGGAGGAACGGCCGCTCGTCGCCGCCCAGTGGGACGGCTTTCTCGCCAACCTCGAGAAAATCGGGATTCCGCGCGCGGCGACGCGCGGGTGGATCACCTGGCCGGCGGTCGCGATCCGCGTGCGCGCGACGGCGATCTTCGATCAGACGCCGGGCCCGGGCGCAGGGGCGGCAATCGCATGATCGTCACGCTCGAATCACTCGCCACCTGCTTTCAGGGCATTCTTCCGGCGCAGCTTTTCACCTGCTCGCTGGACGGCGTGCCCAACGCCGCCTATCTCAGCCACGTGGAATACGTCGACGGCGATCACGTGGCGCTTTCTTTCCAGTTCTTCAACAAGAGCCGGCGCAACATCGCCGAGAACCCGAACGCGCTGGTGATGGTACCGGACCCGGATACGGGCCAGGGATGGCTGCTGCGTCTGCGCTTCGTTCGATCGGAAACGTCCGGACCGCTCTTCGATCGCATGGCCCTCCGCATCGAGGCGATCGCGTCGTACTGCGGCTTGAAGGGCATCTTCAAACTGCGCGCGGCCGACGTGTATCGCGTCCTTGCGATTCAGCCGGTCGAGGAAGAAGTCGGCGCGGCGCCTTCACGTGGGGTCGATCGCGATGCGGCAGCGCTGATGGATGCCGTCTTCACGACCAAAGGACTCCAGGATTTAGCGGTGCTGATCAATCGCGCCGATTCGCTCGAGACACTCGTCGACTCCATTCTGCGCGGTCTCGACGAGAGTTTCGGGTTCAAGCACTCGGCCCTGCTGGTCCCCGCCGAGGAACCCGGCGTGCTGGTGACCGTGGCGACGCGCGGCTATCCGGAGAACGGCGCCGGCGCGGAGGTTCGCTTCGGTGAAGGGATCGCGGGACTGGTTGCCGAAGCGCGCGAGCCGATTCGCATCTCCGGCTTGATGCGCGGCATGTTGTACGCGTATGCGATGCACAAGGAGGCCGCGCAGGCCGCGCGTGGGACGCGCGCGCACGGCCGCATTGCGATGCCAGGGCTCGCCAATCCCGAGAGCCAATTGGGTGTGCCGTTGCTGGTTCGCGGCGAGCTGGTCGGCGTGCTGTCGCTCGAAAGCGACGTCCCTTACCGGTTCCATGAAGAGGACAAGGCGTCGATCGAACTGCTCGGCAGCTATCTCGCCATCGCGGTGCAGAACATGCAGCTGCAGGAGCGCACCGCGGAGACCCTGGAGCCCGCCGTCCACGCTCCCGCACGGCGCAGCGTCAAGCCGGCGGGCGAGCCGGCGCCGCCCAAAGCGGCACGCCGCGAT
>JBKPSE010000237.1:0-6196 GCA_046765855.1 Acidobacteriota bacterium
CAGCAGCACCGGGATGAGCGATACCTCAACACGATCGACGAGATCAGCGGCGAGCAGGCTGCGAAACAGATCGCCGCCCCCGAACAGCGCGATGTCTTTGCCCGGTCTCTCACGTAATTCAGAAACCACACGCACTGCGTCAGACTCAACGACGACATGCGGAAAGTCAGCTGGCTTCATCGTGCGCGAGAATACGATGTTCTGGATGCCAGGAGCCGGCGGGGCCGAATTTCCCATCCGCGTCATTGCCTCGAATGTCTTGCGCCCGATCAGGAAGGTGTCGAACTGTTTCATCATTCCGGCAAAATCGATATCCGGATCCATGACGATCCAGTCGTACTCACCGTTGGGACCTGCGATGTATCCGTCCAGACTCATCGCACCGCCGAATCGAACCAGTCGCATCACATCCTCCTGTGCTGCTGCCGTCGGTGAACGCCGAAGTCTCAGCCGACGATCGACAGAATGTATACTTCGCGAATGGCGATCAAGGATTCACTGCTCCCTGAGTTCGATCACGAGATGGGAGCGACCCGCCGCGTGCTCGAGCGAGTGCCGGTCGCGGACCTCGCGTGGAAGCCGCACGACAAGTCGTTCAGTCTCGGTCAGCTCGCCGGCCACGTGGCGAACATCCCGCACTGGATGAACGCGATTCTCGACATGGCCGTATTCGATCTCGCCACCGTTGCCGAGGACGCGCGGCCCAAGCAACCCCCTGACGTCGACTCGATCCTGAAGTCGTTCGACGAAGAAGTGAAGAAAACGCGTGCCAAGCTGAACGAGCAGACGGACTCGGCACTGACGAGCGTGTGGACGATGAAGCAGGGCAGCCAGGAGATTCTGTCGCTGCCGAAGGTGTCGGCTTACCGCAGCTTCATCATGAACCATCTGATCCATCATCGCGGCCAGCTGACGGTCTACCTCCGCCTGCGCAACGTGCCGCTGCCCGCGCTCTACGGACCGACCGCTGACGAAGGCTAGCGCGGCGATCCTGTTCGTCCTGCTCGCTACGCTGAACGCCGCGGGCTACCGTTACGCGGCGTCCGATCAGGCGTTCTACATTCCCGCCGTCGTGCGGCATCTCGATCCCGCGTCGTATCCGCGCGACGCGGTCATCATCGATTCGCAGGCGCGCCTCACCGTCGTCGACGAAGCCATCGCGTGGCTCGTCCGGCTGACAGGCGTGTCGCTGCAGCGCTTGTTCCTGGTGCTCTACGTCGGCACGCTTCTGCTGCTTGCGGCCGCGGCGGCGCGCATCGGCGCACGTTTCTACCGGCACAAATGGACCGTTGCGGCGCTGCTGGCTGCGCTCACCTTGCGGCACGCGATCGCCAAGACCGGCGCGAACACGCTCGAAGGCTACTTTCATCCGCGGCAGCTGGCGTTTGCGCTGGGACTGTGGGGTGTGGCGATGTTCCTCGAGCGCCGCCACGCGATGTGGATCGCTCTGCTCGTGCTCGCGGCCGCGGTCCATCCGACAACCGCGATCTGGTTCGCCATCTGGCTCGGGGTGGCGGCATTCGCCGCCCGGCCCGAATGGCGCCGCCCGCTTGCCGCGGCCGCGGTAAGCGGCATCGCAATACTGGCGCTCCTCGTCTGGCGGGGATCGCTCGCCCCGCACCTGGCGATCATGGATGCGGAATGGCTGGCGGCGATTGGAGAGAAGGATCTGTTCCCGCTGTCCTGGCCGATTGACGTCTGGATCACCAACCTGGTCGCCGTTCCGATCATTCTTCTATGCTGGCGGGCCAGAGCACGGCAGGGGATTACGATTATCGGCGAGACGCCGCTCGTCATCGGGTCGATGGCGCTGGTGGCGTTGTTCGCGGCGTGGCTTCCCTTCAATGTGGCGCACGTCGCGCTTGCCGTGCAGATGCAGGCGGCACGCGTGTTCTGGCTCGTCGACGTGTTCGGCACGTTCTATCTGATCTGGTGGTTCGCCGAAGCGCGCGCGACACGCAGGCCGGCGGTGGTGGCCGCCGTCGTCATCCTGTTCTCGCTCGCGCGCGGCCTCTACACGTCGCTCGTCCAGTTCCCGGAGCGGAGATTGTTCGCGGTCGATATCCAGCACGACGACTGGCGCGAGGCGATGCGTTTCGTCGCCGCCAGCGAAACCGACAGCGGCTGGCTCGCCGATCCGGCACACGCGGCCAAGTACGGCTCGAGCCTGCGCGCCGCCGGACGCCGCGATGTCCTGATCGAAGCGCTCAAGGATCGCGCGATCGCGATGTACGATCGCGACATCGCGCGGCGCATCGCCGATCGCGAGCAGGCCTTGCAGGCGCTGCAATGGAACACGCCCGATGGCGCCCGTGGACTGGCGCGCCGCTTCGGGCTCGACTACCTCGTCGTCGATCGCGAGCTGGATCTGCCGCTCGTTCATCGCGCGGGCTCGCTTTTCATCTACAGGATTCGATGACCTCGTTCCTGCCCCGGCGCGGCCTTCAGAACGGCCACTGGATGACCATCTTCTGCTGGGCGGCGCGCCGCCGCCTCTCGCTGCCGCCGCCGGAATCGCGCCTCTTCCAGGTAACCGGCGACACCCAGGTGCTCGCGCATTGCTACTGGCAACTCGAACGGCGCGCGCATCCGACCATTCTGGCGCTGCACGGACTCGAGGGCTCCAGCAGCGCGCATTACATGCAGGGAATCGCCGACAAGGCGTTGCGCGCCGGCTTCAACGCGGTCCTGCTGAATCAGCGCAACTGCGGCGGCACCGAACACCTCGGTCCCGGCCTCTATCATTCCGGTCTGATCGATGATGCGGCATTCGTCATGCGCGAGCTTGCCCGCACCGAGGGCATCGATCGCGTCGTCGCGGCAGGCTATTCGCTTGGCGGCAATCTGGCGCTGCGGCTCGCAGGCACGCATACACCGGCGGACCTTCCGCAATTGCGCGCGGTCTGCGCCGTGTCGCCCGTCCTCGAGCTCGAGGCGTGCGTCCGCGCGCTCGAACGGCGGTCCAATTTCATCTACCAATGGAACTTCGTCCGCAACCTGAAGGCGCGAATGCGGCGCAAGCAGGCGTGCTTTCCCGGCGGCTTCGATCTGGCGAGGCTCGGCGCGATCCGCACCGTCCGTCAGTTCGACGCCGCCTACACGGCGCCCTCCTTCGGCTTCGCCAGCGCAGAAGACTACTATCACCGCGCCGCGGCGCTGCGAGTGATCGACCGCATCAAGGTGCCTGCCCTCATCATCACTGCCGAGGACGATCCGTTCGTGCCCCACGAGTCGTTCCGCGATCCGGCGCTCACCGGCAACCCGAACATCACCCTGCTCGTCACGCGGCACGGCGGCCACTGCGGTTTCCTCTCGGATCCGGAAGGACCTGATGACGATGGATATTGGGCGGAGCGGCAGATCGTGGCGTTCGCGACTGCCCACGCGGCAGGAGACGCGCCAAGATCCATGACGGAATAACGACCTCCGGAGACGAGCGGAGAGACTGGTCGATCGTTCGCGCGAGATGTGAAGCGCTGGCGCGGATGGCATGAACCGAGCTGTCCGAATGAAGTACTCTTCCGCCGATGCGCTACTTGATCGGCACGTCGGGCTACAACTACCCGGAATGGCGCGGCAGCTTCTATCCCGAGAAGTTTCCGACGTCGAAGATGCTCGCCTACTATGCCGAGCGCTTCAACACGGTCGAAGTCAACTACACCTTCTACCGGATGCCGACAGAGAAACTGCTGCAGGGCTGGGCGGCGGGAACTCCGGAAGAATTCACCTTCACGCTCAAGGCGCCGCGCCGCATCACGCACGACAGCAAGCTGCAGAACTGCGAGGACCTGACGCAGACCTTCTGCCGCACCGCGGCGGTGCTCGGGTCGAAGCTTGGCGTCCTGCTCTTTCAACTGCCGCCCAACTCCAAGCGCAACGACGCGGTGTTCAAGGCGTTTCTCGAGTGCATCCCCGAAGGCACGCGCGCGGCGTTCGAGTTCCGCCACGAATCGTGGCATGACGCCGCGATCTTCGAGGCGCTGAAAGCGCGGAACCTCGCGCTCTGCGTCGCCGACAGCGAGAAGATGAGTACTCCCGTCGTGTCGACGGCGGATTACAGCTACTTCCGGCTGCGCGACGAGGGCTACCAGCCGGCCGACATCGAGCGTTGGGGCAAGACAATCGCCGGCATGCCGGACACGCGCGACGCGTTCGTGTATTTCAAGCACGAGGAACAGGGCAAGGGGCCGGAGTTCGCGAAATTGTTGAAAGGCATGGTCGAACCGCGGGCCTGAAGGACCGAATCCGGGACCGTCCGTCCCACCACCGGACACTTCCCGTTCCGAAGCGACCCGGCGTCGCGGGCGTAACACCCAGTGGAAACACGCGTTAACGCCGTTTCGTGGCGATGGCAGGGCCCTCGCTTCTGCTGGCGTGGACTCCAATGATCAACGACCTGAGATTCGCCGTCCGCACGCTCGGTCGCAGCAAGCTGTTCGCGGCAAGCGCGATCCTGACGCTCGCCCTCGGCATCGGCGTCAACACGACGATCTTCTCGCTTGCCAACGGCGCGCTGTTCCGCGGCCGTCCCGGAGTGCAAGCCCCCGAGCGCGTCGTCTGGCTCGCGACGGTGTCGCGCGACACCGGCCGCCGCGCCGCCCTGTCGTATCCCGATTACGTCGATCTCCGCAGCGGCACGACCGCGGTCTTTACCGATCTCGCTGGCTACCGCAACGTGCCGTTCAGTCTGGGCAGCGGCGGTGCCCCCGAGCGCGTCCGCGGTCAGATGGTCACCGGCTCCTTCTTCTCGACGCTCGGCGCGCCCGTGATTCTCGGGCGCACAATCGCCGCGGCAGACGACGTGAGTGGCGGACCAGCGGTGGCGATCATCAGCGAGCGGCTCTGGAAGCGTCGATTCGGCGCGTCTCGCGACGTGCTGAGGACGCCGGTCACCATCAACGGACGTCAGGTGGCGATCGTCGGCGTCGCCGCCGGCGCATTCCGCGGCCCGGCCATCGGCGACGCCGCGGACATCTGGATGCCGCTGGCGCTCTGGCCGCAAATCCGAATCTCTGACTCCAGTCTGCTCGAGAGCCGCGCTTCTTCGTGGCTGACCGTCATGGGCAGGCTCCGTCCGGGTGCCTCGATCGCGCGAGCGCAATTGGCGGTCGCGGCGGTCACGGCTCAACTCGTCTCGCGCTATCCGGACATAGAAGGGAGCCGCAGCACGATCGTCACCGGCGCAGGGTCGCCGGTGTCGCCCGAAGGGCGCAGCGAACTGCTGCCTATAGCCGGCCTGCTGCTCGGCGTGACCGGACTCGTTCTGCTGATCGCCTGCGCCAACGTCGCGAACCTGCTGCTCGCGCGCGGCGCCGGACGTCAGCTCGAGATCTCGATCAGGAGCTCGCTCGGCGCTTCGCGGGCGCGCTTGATTCGGCAGCTGCTGACCGAAAGCGCGGTGATCGGCGCAGCGGGCGCGGTCGGCGCGCTTCTGCTCGCCATCTGGGCGGCGGATCTCATTGCCGCGCTCGCCGCGTCCGATCTCGAAGGACTGCAGGGCTCACCCGACTACCGCGTACTGCTGTTCACCGCGGCCGCGACGACAATCAGTGTGTGCGCGTCGGCGCTGCTGCCAGCCTTCACGGCGACACGCTCCGATGTGGTCCGGGGCCTCCGCGCGACCCCAGGTGCCGGCGGGCGCTCGCGGCTGCAGGGCGCGTTCGTCGTGGCGCAGCTGGCGCTGTCGCTCGTGCTGCTGCTGGCCGCCGGTCTCAGTCTTCGCGCGCTGCAACAGATCGGAGACATCGACCTCGGCTTTACGGCGGACAACCTGACGACCGCGTCCTACGATCTGGTTCTGCAGAACTATCCGGATGCGCGCAAGGCGGCGTTTCGCCGCGAACTGACCGCACGCGTACGGGCGATTCCGGGCGTGCAGTCGGTCACGATAGCCAACCTCGCCCCGCTGGGCGGGATGATGGTGGGAACTCAGGTGACGAGCGCCGATCGCGCGGCCATGTCATTCATGAATGCGGTCGCGCCTGGGTACTTTTCGACAATGCAGATTCCCATCGTCCGCGGACGCCCGCTGGACGAGCGCGACGCGGCAGGCGCGCCAAACTCGATCGTGATCAATCAGACGCTGGCGCGGCGGCTGTGGGGCGACGACGATCCGATCGGCCGCACCTTGCACGTGTATCTGCGCCGCGACGAAGCGTTCCAGGTCGTCGGTGTTGCGCGCGATGCGCGGTATGAC
>JBKPSE010000238.1:0-5237 GCA_046765855.1 Acidobacteriota bacterium
GATCTGCAAAGCCGGCATCGATGCGCAGATGGTTGCCGACAATGGCGTCACCACCGCGTGGCAGAGTTATCTCGGCAACCTCGCGATGATCCGCGGCGGCGGCACGGAAAAATTCTGGAGCGAGACGGAGGTCTATCGCTGCGCCGGCGGCAGTCAGCAGCTTGCGCGCAAGCTCGTCTCGGCTATCGGATCGGCCCGCGTCCACCTGCGCCAGCCGGTCACCGCAATCTCCGCCAACGATCGAGGCGCCGTGGTTACAGCCGGCGCGGCGAAACACGAGGCCGACTTCGTCATCCTCGCCGTTCCTCCGCTGACCTGGAACCGCATCGCCTTCACGCCGCGACTGCACGTGACCGACACGCCGCAGATGGGCAGCAACGTCAAGTTCCTGATGAAAGTGAAGGATCAGTACTGGCGTTCGAGCGGACTCGCACCGGACATGATGACCGACGGTCCCGTCCATCTCACCTGGCACACGACACAGCATCAGAAGGTCGCCGGCGCTGGCGTGGTTGCGTTCTCGGGCGGACCAGCGGCCGACACCTGCCGCAGCTGGACTCCGGCTGAACGCACCGAGCGTTACCTGGCGGCTCTGTCTCCGGTGTTCAAGAACGTGCGCGCGAGCTTCGAGCGCGCCCGCTTCATGGACTGGCCCTCGGATCCGTGGGTCAAGGGCTCGTACTCCTTCCCGGCGCCCGGTGAAGTCACCACGCTTGGCCCGCAGCTGCAGCAGCCGCTCGCCAATCGCGTGTTCCTGGCCGGCGAGCACACCTGCTACGCGTTCGTCGGCTACATGGAAGGGGCGCTGCAATCGGGCGTCCGCGCGGCGCGACGGATCGTGGACGCTGCGCGTTGACGCTTGGTCAGTTGCTGTTGGCCGTTGTCTTCAGGCGAAAGATCCGCGGACCATTCTGTAGCACAGCGAGAGAATTCCGAAACCTGCGAGAAGCTGCCCCAGCACGTTGACGGCGGCCGTGGCGGCGCGCCCTTCCTGCAGCAAGAGCAGCGTATCCAGACCCAGGCCGGAAAACGTCGTCAGGCCGCCGAGGATGCCGGAGAAGATCAGCGCCCGCTCCTCGAGGGTGAGCGTGATGCGCTGCGAAGCGACCAGTCCCATCAACACGCCAGCCGCGGCGCATCCGGCCACGTTCACGATCGCCGTCGCGTGCGGAACGGGATTGCCGATCCATCGTGAGAAGAAGAACGCCGCAGCGTAACGCGCCAACGATCCCGCCGCGCCACCGATCGCCACCAGCAGCCACACCATAATCAGCTACTCTTCCGCCTCGAATCCTTCGCCCGCCGCAGCCTGCCTACTGCCCACTGCGAACTGCGAACTGCAGACTGCCAACTGCGAACTGCCGACTGCGAACTGCCAACTGCCAACTGCAGACTGCCGACTGCCGACTGCCGACTGCCAACTGCAGACTATCTTCATGCCCCTCTTTCCGCAACGCCGCGCACTGCACGCGCGGGAGCGGTCGATCGCCTCCTACTCGTAGCGCAGCGCCACCATCGGATCGACGTTGGCAGCTCGGTGCGCCGGGATCAGACAGGCGACGGCCGCGACAGCGGCAAGCAGCAGCGTCACGCCGGCGAAGGTGAGTGGATCTGTCGCCTCGATGCCATAGAGCAGTTCGCTGTCGACGATAGTGCTCGAGAGCACCGTCGTCAGCCCGATGCTGAGCAACAAGCCGATGGCGAGCCCGACGCCGACGACGGTCATCCCTTCGCCGACGACCTTTTTCAGGATGTCGCCCCGCAGCGCACCGAGCGCCATCCGAATGCCGACCTCTCGTGTTCGCTGCGCCACCGAATACGCCACGATGCCGTAGATGCCGAGCGTCGCCAGGACCAGCGCCAGGACGCCGCACGCCGCCAGGAGAATCGCGAGCAGCTGGAACGGAAACGCCAGCGTAGCGAACAAGCCGCGCAGCGGCTGAATATCGGCCACCGGGACCCCGGGATCGAGCGTGCGAATGATCTGGCGCACGGCGGGGATCTGCGCGGCCGGGTCCCCGGCCGTGTGCACCAGAACGATCATGCGCGTTCGCATCGACTGCTGTACGGCCAGCCAGTAGAAAGGCTTCACGTCTTTCGCGAGCGCGTGCCAGGAGTCGTCGCGCACGACCCCCACGATTTCACACGCGGTGCGGGACGGTTTCCGGAACGACTCGACCTTGGCGAGATGTTTGCCGATCGGCAACGCGTCGCCGGCGAAGTAGCGCCGCCCGAACGCTTCGTTGACGATGGCGACGCAGGGCGCGCCCTCGCGATCGCGATCGTCGAAGTCGCGTCCGGCGACGATGGGAATGCGCATGTTCGTGAAATAGCGCGGGCCGACGAAGTTGGCGTCGATCTGCGTGTCTTCGTCCGGCCCTGGCCGGTAGCCTTCGATCTCGATGCTGCTGCGCTGGCCGCTCATGAACCCGCCGGGGATGCCGTCCACCAGGCTGACCGCCCGCACGCCGGGAAGCGCCGCGGTTCGCTCGAGAAGATCGCGATAAAACGCCTGGGTGCGCGCGAGGTCATAGCGCGACTGGTCGAGAGAAATCATCGCCGTCAGGATGTCGTCGGACGCATAACCGAGCCGTGTCGGCCTCAGGTTATCGAGGCTGCGGAGCAGCAGACCGGCGGCGACCAGCAGCAGCACCGACAGCGCCAGCTGGCCGACGACCAGCACCGTACGTCCACGGGCGCGCCGATAGGCGCCCGCAAACATCCCGGCGTCGTTCTTGAGCACGGTCGACACGTCCGTGCGCGAGCTGTGGAGCGCCGGCGCCAGGCCGAAGAGCACACCGGTGAGCGTCGAGAAGGCCGCCGCGTAGGCGAACACGCGCCAGTCGAGGCGGAGGTCGAGTGCAAGGCGTATCCCTTCGGGCAGCGCGGGCACCATCGCCACCAATGCGCCGAGCAGCCACCAGGCGAGGATCACGCCCGCGGCCCCGGCGATCGAAGACAGCAGCAGGCTTTCGGTCACGAGCTGCCGGACGATGCGGCCGCGGCTGGCGCCGATGGCCAGGCGGATCGCGACTTCCTTGCGGCGCGCCATCGCGCGCGCCAGCAGCATGCCGGCCAGATTCATGCACGCGATCGCGAGCACGAGGTTCACCACTACGAAGACCCCCGCCGCGCCGGCGTAGGCGATCTCCACCATCTGCGGATGGATCCGGCTCTCGCGCTCGGAGAACACGTAAACGAACAACTCGCGCATGCGCCCGGACTCCCGGCGCACCGTCCGCCACTCCTCCGGCGCCGAGGCTTGCAGGTCCCGGCTGACGACCTCGAAGCGCGCGCGCGCCTGCTCGAGCGACACATCCGGCGCGAGCCGCCCGATGCAGACCAGCCAGCGGCTGCGCCGCGTCAGAATTCCGGACGCGCGTCCGGGCTCGAGCGCCGGAGCCATATTGACAGGCACCCATACTTCGCTCGCGAGTCCCCGCACCGCGCCCGAATACCGCGGCGGCGCTATGCCGACAACGGTCAGTTGTTCGCCGTTGATGAAGACGGCGCGGCCAACGAGATTTGGATCGCCGTTGAAACGACGCTGCCACAGGCCATGGCTGATGACGATGACCGGATTGCGTCCGGGGACTTCGTCTTCCGAGGCGAGGAAACCGCGACCCAGGATCGGCGCCACTCCGAGGACGTCGAAGTAGTTGCCGGACACGATCTCCCCCCACACCTCCTCCACGCCGTTCGCGTCGCCCAGCCGGAATTGCCCGATGCTGTAGGCGGCCAAACCCGTGAAGATACCGGCGCGATCGCGAAAGTCACGATAGCTCGGATACGAGGTGCCCTCGATCGAACCGCCGCGCTCGCCGGTATAGAGCTCGACGATCTGCTCCGGATGCGGCAGGGGCCGCGGCCGCAACAGAATCGAGTTGAACAGGCTGAAGATGGCGGTGTTGGCGCCGATCCCGATGCCGAGCGACGCAATCGCGATGACGGTAAACGCCCGGTTCTGCTGCAGCGCCCGGATCCCATATCGAAGATCCCTCGTCACGTCGCGAAGCCAGGTGCCCTGGACGTCACGGTACTGTTCCTCGACGCGCGCGACGCTGCCGAAATCGTGGACGGCGCGGCGGCGAGCCTCACGGCGCGACAGCCCCTGCCGGGCGTAGTCTTCCGTCGCCTCGTGGAGATGCGCCTCGATCTCGGCGCGCAGCTCATCGTCGAAACGATTCGGACGGAGGGCGCCGATCAGGCGCGAGAAGAAAAGCCGGAGCCGTGTCACGACGGGTCCTCCTGGATGCGGAAGAAGCGCGCGACGATTCCGGTGGCCTGCTGCCATTCCGCTTCCTGCACGCGGAGCTGGCGCCGGCCGGCGGCGGTGAGGCTATAGAGCTTGACCTTGCGGCCGCTCTCCGACTCCCCCCATTTCGCGGCGATCCAGCCCGCCTGCTCGAGTTTGAGCAGCGCCGGATAGAGCGTGCCCTGGTTCATGGCCAGCTGGTTGCCGCTGATCTGCTCGATGCGGCGGGCGATGCGGTAGCCGTGCAGCGGGCCGAGCGCCTCGAGCGTCTTCAGGACCATGAGCCCGAGGCTGCCGTAGAGAACATCGCGCCTGTCAGTCATAGGTTGACAGCCTACACATCAAGATGTAGGCTGTCAACATATATGCGGCCGACAGCGAATGCTCAGGGGTTCGGAACTGCTTTGATCATCAGCACCGGTACGCCGACATTGTGTCGAACTCGGTCGGCGGTGCTGCCGCGCAGCAGATCGTTGAGGAAGCGGTGGCCGTGCGTGGACATCGCGATCAGGTCGACGCCCTGGGCCTGCGCGACCTTGACCAGCTCGGTTGCGGGGTCGCCCATTGCCAGGTGGGTGCGCGTCTCGAAGCCGCGCGAGATCAGCTCCCGCTGGATGCGTTCGAGATAGGCGCGATCGTCTTTCATCTCCTCGGACTCGCGCAGCGCGAGCTCATCGAAGTGCCGCGCCGCCCAGCCATCCGCGACATGCACCAAAAGCAGCGACGCGCCGGTCAGCCGGGCAAGCTGCTGCACGTGGTCGATCACCGTGCTGTCGGCGGCAGAGTGTTCGATGGCGACGAGGATGTTGTTATACATAGCTCAACCAAAGAAGGTCTGCCACAGCAGCCACGCATTGAGCCCGGCGATGAGAATCGCGACCGGCCACGCCAGGACGAGCATCCATAACGGCGCGGCCAGCTCACCCATCTTGCGGCGATCGCCGGTGAACATGACCAGCGGGAACACCGCGAAGGGCAGCTG
>JBKPSE010000239.1:0-3913 GCA_046765855.1 Acidobacteriota bacterium
GCCTCGCGGTGACTACGAATGTCAGATCACGGTGCTTGATCCGGAGGCGCGACGCGCGGCGTTCTGGCGGACGACGATCATCGTGATCGGCGGGACCTAGTCGAGATGGTTGATGGTCGAGGCGATGGCGGCGGCGCCGAAGCCGTTGTCGATGTTGACGACCGAGATGCCCGAGGCGCAACTGTTCAACATCGCTAAGAGCGCCGTGAGTCCGCCGAAGCTGGCGCCGTAGCCCACGCTCGTCGGGACGGCAATCACGGGAACGTCCACCAGACCGCCGACGACCGACGGCAGCGCCCCTTCCATGCCGGCGCAGACGATGATGACGCGCGCCGCGACGAGACGCGCGTGCTCTTTCAGGAGGCGGTGAAGGCCGGCGACGCCGACGTCATAGAGACGATCGACCGCGTTGCCCATGATGCACGCAGTGATCGCGGCTTCTTCCGCCACCGGCAGATCCGCCGTGCCTGCAGCGGCCACGAGCACAGTGCCGCGCCCCTTCGGCGCCGGCCTCGATTCGAGCGTGATGCAGCGCGCGAGCTCGTGAAAGCGCGCTGATGGCAGCTCGGCCCCAACCGCCGCATAGGCCTCGGCGTTGGTGCGTGTCACGAGCAGGTTGTCGCCCGCCTCGACGACTTTCACCGCAATCGCTGCGATCTGATCGGGAGTCTTGCCCTGGCCGAAGATGACTTCGGGAAAGCCCTGGCGAGTGTTGCGGTGATGGTCGACGCGGGCGAAACCGAGGTCCTCGTACGGCTTCTGGCGCAGAACTTGAAGGAGCTGCTCATGCGCCGCCTCAGGTGTAAGCCCTCCGGCGCCGACGGCCTCCAGAAGGGCCCGCAACTGCTGACGGTTCATCGGGTTGACTTTGGCCCGACCTGGACCATAACATGACCGATTGGACCGCGTGACTGTTTCATCTTCTTATGACGACGTCGCTGCCTGAGACACTCATTCTCGTCTCGTACTTTTTCGTGCTCAGCATCCTGGCGATCTACGGCTGGCACCGCTATTACCTCGTTTATCTTTACATGAAAAATCGGGACAAGGTCCCGGCCACGGACGTCCCTCCGCTGCCCGCCGCGGAGCTGCCACCTGTCACCATTCAGCTTCCGATCTATAACGAAATGTACGTCGCCGACCGCCTGATCGACGCGGTCTGCGAGATGGATTACCCGCGCGAACTGCTCGAAATACAGGTGCTCGACGACTCCACCGACGAGACGCGCGAGATTGCCGAGCTGGCGGTGCGCCGTCATGCCTCCCGCGGCTTCGACATCAAATACATGCACCGTATCGATAGGACCGGATATAAGGCCGGTGCGCTCGAGGCGGGCCTGCAGGTCGCCCGCGGCAGATTCATCGCCATCTTCGACGCCGATTTCATTCCGCCGAAGGATTTCCTGCTCAGGACCTTGCCGCATTTCGCGGATCCGAAGGTTGGCATGGTTCAGGCGCGCTGGGGTCACATCAACCAGGATTACTCGCTGCTCACCAAGATCCAAGCGATTCTCCTCGATGCGCATTTCATCCTGGAACACGGCGGGCGCAACCGCGCCGGCTGCTTCTTCAATTTCAATGGCACCGCCGGCATCTGGCGGCGAGAGGCGATCGATACGGCCGGCGGCTGGCAGCACGACACCCTGACGGAAGATCTCGACCTCAGCTATCGCGCTCAACTGCTGGGCTGGAAGTTCAAGTTCCTGCCTCACGTGGTGTCCCCGGCGGAAGTGCCGGTCGAGATGAATTCGTTCAAATCTCAGCAGCATCGCTGGGCCAAGGGTTCGATCCAGACCTGCCTGAAGCTGCTGCCGACGATCCTGCGGTCGCGCCAGCCGCTGAAGGTCAAGGCGGAAGCGTTCTTCCACCTCACCGCGAACTTCAACTATCTGCTGATGTGCCTGTTGTCGATCCTCATGTTCCCGGCGATGTGGGTCCGCTACAACATGGGATGGACGGAGATGCTGCTGATCGACATCCCGCTGTTTCTCGCGGCGACGATGTCCTTCTTCAATTTCTACATGGTGTCGCAACGCGAGCTGTATCCCGACTGGCGGACCCGCCTGAAGTACCTGCCGTTCCTGATGTCGATCGGTATCGGCCTCTCGGTGAACAATACCCGCGCGGTGCTCGAGGCGTTGTTCCGCAAGCAGAGCGAATTCGCGCGTACGCCGAAATACGGGATCGAGCGCGACAGCGACGAGTGGGCCGGGAAGAAGTACCAGCAGAAGGTGGGCGTGCAGTCGATGATCGAGCTGGCGCTCGGCCTCTACTTCACCGGCACGGTGTTCTACGCCCTCATCAACCAAATCTACGGCACGCTCCCGTTCCTGATGCTCTTCCAGGTCGGCTTTCTCTACACGGGCCTCCTGTCCATCCTCCAGCAGTTCACCGGGGACGAACAGATGGCGCCGGAGATTGCCAAGTAACGCGCGCGTGTCACGGCTTGAGGCTCCCGTCGCATGCGCGTGGTTGCAATTGATATGATTTGAGCGTGGCTGTAGACGAAGTAAAACCCAAAGCGGGCCTCGAAGACGTCGTCGCCGCGACTTCCGCCATCTGTTACCTGGACGGCAATCGCGGCGTTCTTGCGTACTGCGGCTACGACATTCACGATCTGGCGCGCGGCGCGAGCTTCGAGGAGGTCTGTTACCTCCTGTGGCACGGACGGCTGCCGAATCGCGCCGAGCTCGGCGACCTGCAATCACAGCTCGCGGCCGCGAGGCCATTGTCCGAGCCGATCCTCCGGTTGATGAAACAGCTGCCGGCAACCGACGGCATGGATATGCTGCGCACGCTGACTTCCGCGCTCGGTCAGTACGATCCGGAAGTGAACGACAGCTCGCCGCAGGCGCAGTATCGCAAAGCGGTCCGCCTCACAGCGCAGATGGGCAGTATCGTCGCCACCTACGGGCGCCTGCAGGCGGGCGGCGGGCCAATCGCGCCGGATCCGGCGCTCGGACATGCGGCGAACTTCCTCTACATGCTCAAGGGGGACCGCCCGAATGCGCTGGCGACGCGCGCGTTCGATGTGGCGTTGACACTTCACGCGGACCACGAGTTGAACGCGTCGACCTTCGCCGCCCGCGTCGCGGCGGCGACCCTGACCGACATCTATTCGGCCACCGTTGCCGCGATTGGGACGTTGAAGGGACCCCTGCATGGCGGCGCCAACGCCGACGTCATGCGCCTGCTGATCGAAATCGGTCCGGAGGCGGCGCCCGAGCGGATTGACGACGCCATCCGCGGCAAGCTCGCACGCAAGGTAAAAATTCCCGGGTTCGGCCACCGCGTGTATCGAACCGAAGATCCGCGTGCGACGCATCTGCGCCGGATGTCCAAGGAGCTCGGGGAGCGCGCCGGCAACACCCGCTGGTTCGAGATGTCGCAGCGCATCGAGGCGCTGGTCACGGGCGAGAAGAAGCTCTACCCGAACGTCGACTTCTACTCGGCGTCCACCTACTACACGCTGGGCATCGCCATCGATCTGTTTACGCCGATTTTCGCGGTCAGCCGCGTATCCGGCTGGACGGCGCACTGCCTCGAGCAGTACAAGAACAACCGGCTGATCCGCCCTCGCACCGATTACGTCGGGCCTAACTACCCACAGCAGTTCCGGCCGCTCGATCAGCGATAACGGTCAGCCACTCGCACGAGCGCGGGTGCGTGCCGCGGACGGCCTGCCGATACGCCTCCTGCAGCGCTCGAGTGATCGGCCCGGTGGCGCCCGATCCGATGCTGCGGAAATCCACCTCGCGCACGCCGACGACCTCCGCGGCGGTGCCGGTGACGAAAATCTCCTCCGCTTCGTAGAGGCGATCCCGGACGATTCGCTCCTCGCGGACGTTCAGCCCTGCGTCGCGCGCCAGCGTGATGACGGTGTCGCGCGTGATCCCCTCGAGAATCCCAGCGG
>JBKPSE010000240.1:0-9942 GCA_046765855.1 Acidobacteriota bacterium
GCACCCTTAGCACCCGAGCACCCTTGGCACCCCGAGCACCTTTAGCACCGCGAGCACCTTTAGCACTCCGAGCACCCTTAGCACTCCGAGCACCCTTAGCACCCCGAGCACCCTTGGCACCAGCACCTTTAGCACCTGCCCGCACCCTTAGCACCCTCAGCACGACAGACGCATAGTGTCTCCCCATCTTTTCGGAACCGACGGCGTCCGCGGCAAAGCGGGAGAGTACCCTCTCGATCATGAGACAGTGGCGCGGCTGGGTTCGGCGCTGGTACGCGCGCTGCGCGGCGAGCTCGGCTCGTCGAAGCCGCTGCGCTTCATCGTCGGCCGCGATACCCGCGAGTCGGGCGACTGGATCGAGCGCGAGCTGGGACGTGGAGTGCACGCCGAGGGCGCGGCAATCACGACGGCGGGAGTCATTCCGACGCCGGCGACCGCCTACGTCACGCGCGCGATGGGGTTCGATGCCGGGCTGGTGATCAGCGCCTCTCACAATCCGTTCGAGGACAACGGCATCAAGGTGTTTTCGGGGCGGGGGGAAAAATTCACCGAGACGCTCGAGCGCCACGTCGAGTCGATCATCGCCGACACGTCGTGGCAGGTTCCGCCGGGCGGCTTGCCGCCGGTCGATCGCACCGACGTCATCGACGCCTACATCGCGCACACCTTGCGCGCGCTGCCCGATCCGCAGCGGCTCGGCCGCTTCAAGATGGCGATCGACACCGCGAATGGCGCGACGACCACGGTGGCGCCGCGGCTGTTCCGAGGCCTCGGGTTCGACGTCACGGTCATCGGCGATACGCCAGACGGGCGCAACATCAATCTGGGCGTCGGCTCGACCCATCCCGACAGGCTCGCCGAAGTGGTGCGCACCGGCGATCACCGGCTCGGCGTGGCATTCGATGGCGACGGCGACCGCGCGATTTTCGTCGACGCGCACGGCGGCATCGTCGACGGCGACGCGGTGATGCTGATGTGCGCGCGCCACATGAAGGCGCAGGGGCGGCTGAACGGCAGCGCGATCGTGGCCACGGTGATGAGCAACATCGGCCTCGAGATCGCGCTGCGCGAATCAGGGATCGAGCTGGTGCGCTGTCCGGTCGGCGACAAGTACGTGATGGAGGAAATGCTCAAGCGCGACATCTCCATCGGCGGCGAGCAGTCGGGGCACGTCATCTTCCTCGATCATCTGTTCACCGGCGACGGCATCGCCACGGCGTTGAACGTGCTTCGCGTCATGGCAGATACCGGACGGGAGCTCGCCGATCTGGCGTCGGAGCTGGTGTCGTACCCGCAAGTACTGGTGAACGTGCGCGTGAAAGAGAAGAAGGATCTGCGGTCGGTTGCCGCGATTGCGCAGGCGCTCGATCGCGTCGAACAGCGGCTCGCGGGACAGGGGCGTCTGCTCGTGCGCTATTCAGGGACCGAGCCGCTGCTGCGGGTGATGATCGAAGGCAAGGATCAGAAAGAGATTCACGGGTGGGCCCACGAGATCGCCGACACGGTAAAGCAGCACCTTGGTTAGACTGAGCGTCAACGTCAACAAGGTCGCGACGCTGCGCAACTCGCGCGGCGGCGCGCTGCCCTCCGTTCTCGACGCAGTGCGCGTCTGCGTCGATGCCGGGGCGCCGGGGATCACCGTGCATCCGCGCGCGGACGAGCGGCACATCCGCCGCACGGATGTCTTCGAGATCGCGTCCTTTCTCGCTGCCCACGGCGGCATCGAATTCAACATCGAAGGGGATCCACGGCCTGACCTGCTCGAGATCGTGCGCAAGGTGCGTCCGACGCAGTGCACGCTGGTGCCGGTGATGCCGGGCGAGATTACCAGTCAGGCGGGCTGGCCGACCGACACGCCGTCCACCGAACTTGGAAGCGTGGTGCGGGACCTGCAGGACCACGGCGTGCGGGTCAGTCTCTTCATCGAGGCTGAAGAGCGCGCCGTTCGTTGGGCCGCGGCGCTGCGCGCCGATCGCATCGAGCTGTATACCGAGCCTTTTGCCCGCGCCTTCGCGCGCAGTGCCGACGCGGGCGAGCAGAGCTTCCGGCGCTATGTCGAAGCGGCGCGCGCCGCCCACGCAGCCGGACTCGGCATCAACGCCGGGCACGACCTCGACCTGCGCAATCTCGTCCTGTTCCGTACGCTGCCGCATCTCGACGAAGTCTCGATCGGTCATGCCTTGATCAGTCACGCGCTGTATGTCGGGCTCGACCGCGCCGTGCGCGACTACCTCCGCGCCTGCAGCCCCGGAGTATGATGAAGCCTTGTCCCGCGATGCTCTCGTCATGGGTGTGGCCGGAGTGTTTTTCGGCCTGCTGGTAGGCTGGATCGTCGGCAGCCAGCAAACCGGCGGCCGGCAAACGGCAGCCGCGCCGGCCGTTTCGGCGGCTGCGCCCAATTCGGCGCAGGCCCAGGCGCCGGCGCCGCTCGACGAGTCGCGCGCCTCGGCGCTGAAGACCACGGCGCAGCAGAATCCTGGCGACGCGGCGAGCCGCATTCAGCTTGGCAACATGTACTTCGACGCGGGACGTTTTCAG
The DNA here is from genome assembly GCA_046765855.1 of Acidobacteriota bacterium. Classification (GTDB taxonomy): domain Bacteria; phylum Acidobacteriota; class Vicinamibacteria; order Vicinamibacterales; family 2-12-FULL-66-21; genus JAICSD01. The sequence continues at coordinate 2,539 of JBKPSE010000240.1, forward strand.
GATGCGGCCCAGTGGTACGAGGCGGCGCTCAAGATCAACCCGAAAGACGTCAACGTGAGCACCGACCTCGGCATTGCCTACTACTACATGAACGACGCGGACAAGGCGCTGGCCCAGTTCGATCGCTCGCTGACGATCGATCCCACCCACGCCAAGACCATGTTGAACGTCGGCATCGTGCGCGCGTTCGGCAAGCAGGATCTCAAAGGCGCGGCGGACGCATGGCAGAAGGTCGTGGCCATGGCCCCCAATTCCGAAGAGGCGCGCGCTGCGCAGCAGGCGCTCGACGGGATCAAGTCGGGCCACCAGGACCTCGGCAAGAAATAGACCCCATGGTGTTGGTGTGGATCCTCCGGCTGATCGTCCTCTGGCTCGTGATCCGCGCGATCGTCCGCTTCGCGCGCGGTGTTGCCGAGGGGCTCGCCGGACCGGCGCAGCCGCCGGCCGTGCCTCTGGTCCGCGATCCGGTGTGCGGCACTTTCGTCGTTGCCGCCAACGCCCCGTCGTTCGGCAGCGGCGCGCACATGCGCTTCTTCTGCTCCGAACAGTGCCGCCGCGCCTACCAGATGAAGATCGCGCGATGAGCGAACAGCAGCTGCGGGAGCAGATCGTCGAAGTCGGGCGCCGCCTCTACGCGCGCGGTTATACGGCGTCGAACGACGGCAACATCAGCGTCCGTCTCGACGCCACTCGCCTGCTGATGACCCCGAAGAGCGTGTGCAAGGGATTCATGTCGCCCGAGATGATGTGCGTCACCGACCTGGACGGCCGCAAGCTCGCCGGCGATCGCGATCCCTCGTCCGAGATGCAGATGCACCTCGAGGTCTATCGCCAGCGCCCCGACGCCAAGGCCGTGGTGCACGCGCACCCGCCGACCGCAACCGGATTCGCCGTGGCCGGCATTCCGCTCGACCGCGCCGTGCTCGCCGAAGTCGTGACCACGCTCGGCAGCGTGCCGATTGCGGAATACGCGACGCCCTCGACCAAAGAACTGCCCGATGCGGTGCGCCAGTACGTCAAGGCGCATGACGGCATGCTGCTCGCCAATCATGGCGCGCTGACGCTAGGCGCCGATCTGTTCTCTGCGTACTACAAGATGGAGACGATCGAGCACTTCGCCAAGATCAGCCTCGTCGCGCGGCTGCTCGGCGGCGAGAACCTGCTGTCGCGCAAGGAAGTCGAGCGCCTGCAGGGACTGCGCGGCACCTACGGCATCGCGTCGCCGGCGCCCATCTGCCCGCCCGCCTCGACCAGCGACCGGCCGGCGCCGGCCTCCGCGCTCGGCGACGCCAGCTGCCAGCTCGTTTTTGCGCCTGAATCCGACGGCCCGCGCCTCGTCCCGGATGGCCGCGGCGCGATAGGATCCGACGGCGAAATTCGGCTAACATACCGGGAATTGACGGCCCTCATCGAAGCCGCCGTCCGCGAGATTCGCTAGGCACAAGGAGACAGAATGGGTGAAGCGCTAGGCATGGTCGAGACCAAGGGTCTCGTCGCGATGATCGAAGCGGCGGACGCGATGGTCAAGGCCGCCAAGGTGACGCTGGTCGGCTGGGAAAAGATCGGCGCCGGCTACGTGACCGCAATCGTGCGCGGGGACGTTGCCGCGGTAAAGGCCGCCACCGACGCCGGCGCCGCCGCCGCGCGCCGCGTCGGCGAGCTCGTGTCGGTGCACGTCATCCCGCGTCCGCACGCGAACCTCGAAGACGCGCTCCCCATCGGCAAAGCCTCGGCCAGCACGAAGTAACGCGGCGGTGCTTCTAGCCAAGGTCGTCGGGACCGTTGTCGCGACGCGCAAGGACGAGAAGCTGGTGAGCAACAAGCTGCTCGTCGCGCGGCCCATCGATCCGCGCGGAAAAGCCGAGGGCAGCTACCTGGTCGCCGTCGACACCGTCGACGCCGGCTTCGGCGAAACCGTTCTCATTGTCAGCGGCAGCTCCGCCCGGATGGCATCCGGAATGAAGGACTGCCCGGTCGACGCCGCCATCGTCGGCATCGTCGACACCATCGAAATCAAGGACTGATGCGCGGGCATCGCTGTCGGGCGGAAGGCAGAGTGTAGAGTGCAGCTGGCGAAGGTGGTGGGAGAGGTCGTCGCGACAATGAAGGACCCCAACCTGACCGGTATCAAGCTGCTCGTCGTGCAGCCGATGCAGGCCAGCGGCGAGCCCGCCGGACGTACGCTGGTCGCGCTGGATTCGGTCGGCGCCGGCGTCGGCGAAAACGTTTTCTTCGTCCGCGGTCGCGAGGCCGCGTTCCCGTTCTACCCAGGCGAACCACCCACCGACGCGACTATCATCGGCATTGTCGATCACTGGCGCGCCGAGGACGGGGTAGAGCAGCCGCGTAAGGAAGCGAGCTAAGCGAGCGGGATCGGACTGCGCTGAAGGCGCGTCCGCACCGCGAACAGTCATGCAGATCTGCCGAGTCGTCGGGAACGTCGTCGCGACGCAGAAAAACCGCAAGCTCGAAGGGGCGAAGCTGATGCTGGTGCAGCCGCTCGGGCTGGACGATGCGCCGCGCGGAAATACGTTGCTCGCGATCGACTCGGTCGGCGCGGGCGTCGGCGAGAAAGTGCTGGTCGTGATTGAAGGGAAAGCGGCAGGGCAGGCGCTCGGAAAGAAGGGGGCCGCCGTGGATGCCGCGATCGTCGGCGTGATCGACGCTGTGGACATCGTGGCATGAACCGAGCCCGGGACTGCGAGTCGTTGTGAACGAGGAAACCCTTCGCGCCATCGTCCGCGAGACCATCGCGCGCGTGTCGTCGCGCGGCAACGAGCCGATCGTGACCGATCGGCCGCAGCTTCTGCAGCTCGGTCCGCATCCAAGCTCGTATCAATACTCGCTGCCGCCTTCCGACGGTCCCTGCTTCATCGAGCCGGGCGTGCAATGTAATCACTGCGGCTACTGTCAGACGCACGGATACTAGGGCGGGCGCTGACGGTTGGCAGTGAGGCAGTTGCAGAGTCGGCAGTTAGTAGTTAGCAGTTGGCAGTTGACAGTTGGCAGAGGGGCAGTGGGCAGTAAGTAGACGGCAGTTAGCAGTCGGCAGTTCGCAGTTAGCAGTTTCCGGTTAGCAGTCAGCAGTGGGTTCCGTTCTTCTTACCAGACGCGTTCCTTCGTCCGTCCTCTCCCTTCTTCAGGCGCAGCACGATGTCGACGTCTACGCGGGCGAGGGGGCCATTCCCCGCCACGAGCTGCTGCACCGCGTGGCCGACAAGGACGCGCTGATAGCGGTGCTGACTGACCGCATCGATGCGGAAGTGCTCGACGCCGCACCGGCGCTGAAGATCGTCGCCAATATCGCCGTCGGCTACGACAACATCGACGTGAGTGCCGTGCGGCAGCGCGGCGTCGTCGTCACTAACACCCCCGACGTCCTCACGGCCGCCGTTGCAGAGTTCACCTGGGCATTGATTCTGGGCATCGCGCGCCGTATCGGCGAGGCTGACCGCCTCGTGCGCGCCGGCGGCTGGAGGGGTTGGGCGCTCGATTTCATGCTGGGTACGGAGCTGCGCGGCAAGCAGCTCGGCATCATCGGCGCAGGACGCATCGGCCGGGCCGTAGCGGCCAAGGCGCCGGCGTTCGGTATGCGCGTCGTGTTCGCCAAGCATGACATGTCGCTCGACGAGCTGCTCGTCACGTCGGACGTCGTCTCGATCCATGCGGCCGCGACCAGGGAGAACCGTCATCTAATCAATCGCAAGACCTTGATCCGGATGAAGCGCTCCGCTCTGCTCGTCAATACGGCGCGTGGGGCACTCATCGACGAAGAGGCACTGGTCTGGGCGCTGGACGAGCGTCTGCTTGCCGGTGCGGCGCTCGACGTGTTCGAACGTGAACCCGCCGTTCATCCTGGGCTGCTCGAGCACGAGAACGTGCTGCTGGCGCCGCATCTCGGCAGCGCCACCCGCGAGACTCGCACGGCGATGGCGGAACTGGCCGTGCGGAATGTCTTGAGCGTGCTCGAGGGCGGCGAGCCGCTGACACCGGTACAATGAGCGAACGAGCGCAGCGAGTCAGCCGCCGAAACGACCCGCCCTCGCGCCGTGGCGGGCCCAAGTTCGTCGGGCTGATCATGCGGCGCCTCGCGGCCGCGGTTGACGGTCTCGATGAGCCCGCGGTCGAGAAGATCGCCAAGGATCAACAGGAGGATCCGTTCCAGGTATTGATCGCGACGATGCTGTCTGCGCAGACGAAGGATGCGGTGACGGCGGCAGCCTCTTCGCGTCTGTTTCGCGTCGCGCGTACGCCGAAATCGGTAGCGGCGCTGCCGGTGTCGACAATCGAGCAGTTGATTTATCCCGCCAGCTTCTACCGCAACAAGGCGGTGCACGTGAAGGAGACCTGCCGCCAGATCGTGACGCGCTTCGGCGGACAGGTGCCCAGGACGATGGAGGAGCTGCTGACGCTGCCCGGAGTCGGCCGCAAAACCGCGAACCTCGTGCTGATTCTTGCGCACGCCAGCCAGGAAAACATCTGCGTCGACACGCACGTGCACAGGATTTCGAACCGGCTCGGCTGGGTGCGGACGCGCACGCCGGAAGAGACCGAACGCGCACTGTACCTGACGGCGCCGCGCCGGTGGTGGGCCCTGATCAATCTCTATCTGGTGACCTGGGGGCAGAATGTCTGCCGTCCGGTCTATCCGCTCTGTCCGCAGTGCGTGCTGGTGGATGTCTGCCCTAAGATTGGCGTGACGAAGGTCGGAAAACTCGTGCGTCGAGGATCGTAGGCCGTGGGTCGTGGTGGGTCGGTTCGTGATTCGTCGGTCGGAGGGTGAATGAGTCGAAGGCTGGCAGCGGCGGCGCTCGTGTTGGGTGTCTTCTCCCTGGTCACGGTGGCGGCACAGCAGAAATCACCGGGCGCCGGGCCGATCGTCGTGCTCGAGACGGCCAAGGGCACGATCGAATTCGAGACTTATCCCGAGGAAGCGCCGAAGACGGTCGCGCGGATCGTCGAGCTGGTGAAGAAGAACTTCTACAACGGGCTGCGCTTCCATCGCGCCGAACCGAACTTCGTCATTCAGGTGGGCGATCCGGTGTCGCGCGATGTGAGCCGGCAATCCTGGTGGGGACGGCAGGGCAGCGGCAAACCGATTGGCGTCGCTGAAATCACGAAGAAACGCCGCCACGTTGTCGGCGCAGTGTCGATGGCCTATCCCGGCAGCGACAAGACGGAAGCCGACAGCCAGTTCTTCATCATGCGCCGCAACGCGCCGGAGATGGACGGCAAGTACACGGTCTTTGGCAAAGTGCTGAAGGGCATCGACGTCGTCAACCGGATCCAGGTCGGCGATATTCTCAAACGAGCGTATCTGAAGGAGTAGGCTTCAGGATTTTCACCAGTCCCTTCAGGTCCGGGTATCGCTGCACGAACGATTCGGGATATTCCCCTTCGAGCGGCTGCCCAAGCTTGGCCCGTATCGTTGCCGCGTTCGCGACCGACTTCGCCGAGAAGTGATTGTTGGCATACGCGTAAGACTTGTTCACCTCGCGCGACGCCTCTTCCACGGCCTCGACGATCGGCTCCAATTCCTGCGCTGAATAGAGATAGTTGTAGCGATCCTCCGACTTGTCGTGCTTCCACCACTGCGCCGCGTTGCGGCCGTGCAGGCGCAGATAATAAAACGTGTTCACGTTCGGCAGCAGGTTCTGACGGATCGAGGTCTTGAACTTCGGCTCGTCGATCTGCACGAGCGCGGCGCCGTGCTCGCCGAGCAGCTGCAGCATTTCTTTCGGATCGTCGCTGAAGCTCTTGTGCCGCAGCTCCACCGCGACGCGGTAGTCGCGAAACGCGTGCAGCAGCCACGCGAGGTAGTCGCGCGAGCCTGGCTCGTTCTTGAAGCTGGCGGGAAACTGCGCCAGCAATGCGCCGAGCTTCCCGGCGCCGGCAAGCGGCTCGATGGCCGCGCGGAATTCGTCGACGTCCTTGCGGTCGATATCAGCCGGATCCTTGCCCGTCGCCTTCAGGAACATCTCGGGGTGCGTGAACTTCTGGAACAGCTTGAGCGAGAACTCGAAGTTGTCCGGCGTGCGCCTGGCCCATTCCTGCGTCGTCTTGAGCGCCGGGATGCGGTAGAAGCTGGAGTTCACTTCGACGGTGTCGAAGTGTTCCGCGTAGAACGCCAGCTCATCGAAGCCCCTTGCCTTCTTCGCAGGGTAGAAGATCCCGTTCCACGTCCCTTCGCCCGACGGATAGCTCCACCCCGAGGTGCCGACGCGAATCTCACCCGCCATACGCCTTCTTGTCGAACCCGAAGGTGACTTTCGAGCCGCGTACGAGAATGGGGCGCCGAATCAGGTTGGGGTTCTCCATCATCATGTCGATCGCATCCTTCTTCGATTTCGGCAGCGGCCGCTCCTTGAAGACCGGGCTGCGGAGGCTCACGTAATCGAGGAAGTGATTCGCGTCGACGTGCTTGTCGAGAAAGGCGCGGTCGGGCGGGGTCTTGTTGATGTCGATCTCCGCGACGGCGATCCCCTGTTCGTCCAGGAAACTCCTGGCGTTCTTGCAGGTGGTTCAGGTCGGCTTGGTGTAGAAGATCGGCTTGGCCATCCCGCTATTGTAGCGGGGTCAGCACGCCGTTCTTTGTCGCCCAAGACGGAGCGGCCGCGGTAGCGCTCGCGCGGCGGTGTCAAGATCGCGCAGGGAAGCGGTCGGCGGTAAAATAAAGGTTTTCCCGGGGCATGCTCACCGTCAACGAGATCTTCCACTCCATCCAGGGAGAGTCGACCCACGCCGGGCGGCCGTGCGTCTTCGTCCGCCTGACCGCGTGCGATCTGCGCTGCACCTGGTGCGATACGCCGTACGCCTTCACCGAAGGGCAGAAGATGAGCGTCGAAGAGGTGCTCGAGCGCGTCCGCTCCTACAACTGCGACGTCGTCGAGGTCACCGGCGGCGAGCCGCTGCTGCAGAAGGAGGTCTATCCGCTGATGCAGCGCCTGCTGGACGACGGGCGGACGGTGATGGTTGAGACTGGCGGACACGTCAGCGCCGAACAGGTACCCGCCGGCGTCATCCGCGTCATCGACGTCAAGTGCCCGGGCAGCGGCGAAGCCGGGAAGATGCACTGGCCCAATCTCGAGCGGCTGCTCGCGTCCGACGAGATCAAGTTCGTCATCAAGGACCGCGCCGACTACGACTACGCGCGCGACGTGGTTGCGAAGCACGATCTGGTCGCCCGATCGGCGGCGGTCCTGTTCTCGCCGGTCCACGGCGTGCTCGAGGCCAGGCAGCTCGCCGAGTGGATCCTTGCCGACCGCCTGCCGGTGCGGCTGCAGCTTCAGGCGCACAAGTACATCTGGTCGCCGGAGACACGCGGCGTGTGAACGCCGTACTTCTGCTCAGCGGCGGCCTGGACTCTTATACCGCCGGCGCGATCGCCCGCGCGGAGGGTTACGC
>JBKPSE010000241.1:0-2661 GCA_046765855.1 Acidobacteriota bacterium
GTGGTGGTCTGCACCACGCGTTCGCTCACCATGGCGAGGGCTTCTGTCCGCTGAACGACGTTGCGGTCGCCGTACGGGTGCTGCAGAGAGACGGACGCATCGCGCGCGCGGCGGTCGTCGATCTGGACGTGCATCACGGCAACGGCACCGCGATGATCTTCGAACATGACGCGAGCGTCTTCACGTTCTCGATGCATCAGCAGCACAACTATCCGCTGTTCAAGCCGCGCGGCGATCTCGACATCGGACTCGATGACGGCACGCGGGACGGCCGCTACCTCGAGCTGCTGCGTGAGGCGCTGCCGCGCGTGCTTGCGCACCGGCCGCAGCTCGTCGTCTATCTCGCTGGCGCCGATCCGTTCGAACACGATCGGCTTGGTGGATTGAAATTGACCAAGGCGGGCCTCGCGCAGCGGGATCGTCTGGTCATCCACGCTGTACGCGGAGCGGGCATCCCGCTGGTGGTCGTTCTCGCCGGAGGGTACGCGGTGGACGTGAGCGACACGGTGGACATCCACGTGGCGACGATCGACGCGCTCCGGCTTTTGGGTAGACAGCAGCCGCAAGCGGGCTAGACTGTCCGCACCATGCGAACGATTGTCGCTGCTGTCGTCCTCCTTGCCGGCGGTCTGGCCGGCGCTTCGCGTCCCGATCTGGCGATGATCGAGTGGCCGTACTACGGGGGCGATCAGGCAGGCACCAAGTACTCGAGGGCGGCCGAGATCGACCGCAGCACCGTTGCCAGGCTGGACGTTGCCTGGTCATGGAAGCCGGACGAGAAACCGCTTGCCGAGTTCCGCACTCAGCCCGGCGCGTTCCAGAACACGCCGTTGATGATCGGCAACGTTCTCTACGTGAGCACGCCCTACAACCGCGTCGTCGCGCTCGACGCCGAGACGGGACGTGAATTGTGGGCCTACGATCCGAAGGCGTACGAAGCGGGCCAGGTGCCGAACGGTACCGGATTCGTGCACCGCGGCGTCGCCGCCTGGCGCGATGGAAGCCAGCTGCGCATCTTCATCAATTCTCGCGACCGCCTGATCTGCCTCGACGCGCGCACCGGTGAGCCCGTGTCATCGTTCGGCAGCAACGGCGCGATCAGTCTCGTCAGCGGCTTGAAATGGAAAGTCGATCCGAAGCAGTACACGAATACGTCGCCGCCGCTCGTGTTCAGGAATCTGGTGATCGTCGGCAATGGTGTCGCCGATCGCCTCGTCTACCCGAAGGATCCGCCTGGAGACGTGCGCGCGTTCGACGCACGGTCCGGCAAGCCGGTGTGGACTTTCCACACCGTGCCGCAGCCAGGTGAGTTCGGCAACGAGACATGGGAGAACGATTCGTGGCGGGTCACCGGACACACGAATGTGTGGGCGCCGATGACGCTCGACGAGAGGCGCGGCCTGCTCTACCTGCCGGTCAGCACGCCGAGCAATGACTTCTACGGCGGCGCGCGGCGCGGCAGCAACCTGTTTGCCGAATCCATCGTCTGCCTCGACGCGGCGACCGGTGCGCGCAAGTGGCACTACCAGATCGTCCACCACGGGTTGTGGGACTACGATCTGCCGTCGCCGCCCAACCTCGTGTCGATCAGGCCGAACGGCCGTACCGTGGATGCCGTCGTCCAGCTCACGAAGCAGGGCCTCGTGTTCGTGTTCGATCGTGTCAGCGGCAAACCGGTATGGCCGATCGAAGAGCGTCCGGTGCCGGCGAGCGACGTGAGCGGGGAACAGGCCTGGCCGACGCAGCCGTTTCCGACCAGGATCCCGCCGCTCGAGCCGCTCGGCGCGACGGAAGAGGACGCGATCGATTTCACGCCGGAACTGCGTACGGCGGCGATCGGTGAGCTGAGGAAGCTGCGGCTCGGACCGCTGTACACGCCGCCGTCCGTGCAGGGCACGCTGCAGCGGCCGGGCATCATCGGCGGGGCCAACTGGGGCGGCGCCGCCTTCGACGCGTCGACCGGGCGTCTCTTCGTCAAGACATCGAACCAGGCCCACGTCGCGCGCTTGGGCAAGCCGGAGATGCGCGCGTCCGAAGTCGAGGCGGAATACGCACGCCAGGGAGACACCTCCTCCGAATTCAACAACGGCATTCCGCTCCTCAAGGGACCCTACGCCCATCTCACCGCAATCGATCTCAATCGGGGCGCGATCGCGTGGCAGGTACCGTTTGGCGATCTGCCCGCATTGCGGCAGCATCCCGCGTTGAAGGGTGTTGCGCTGCCGGATCGTCTCGGCGCGCCCGGGGCGCCGGGCGCGATCGTCACAGCGGGTGGACTCGTGTTCGTTGGCGGCGGCGACGGCGCTCTGCATGCCGTCAACACGGATACGGGTGAGGACGTCTGGTCAGCGCCGCTGCCGCGGCGATCCACCGCGACGCCGATGACCTATCGCGCGAGGAACGGCAAGCAGTACGTCGTCATTGCCGTCGGCACGCGTGCCGACGCCGAGCTGATCGCGTTCAGTCTGAAATGAAGCTCGCGCGCGCTGCGCTGATCGCCTCTGTGGCGATCGCCTGGCTCAATTACCTTCTCACCTCGCGATGGGCTCACGTGGCGGGATCGGTGCATGGGCCGAAGCAGCCTTTCTACGTAGGCGCGTTGGCGACACTGTCGCTGCTTGCCTGGCGGATGCGCGGTGGTGCGCCGCCGCTTGGCAGGCT
>JBKPSE010000242.1:0-8249 GCA_046765855.1 Acidobacteriota bacterium
ATAAGATGCCCGTTCTATGCCGCGTCCGCCGCGCCTCCTCGACGTGAGCGTGCTGCTGACCCCGGGCATGCCCGTCTATCCCGGAAATCCCGAATTCGAGTGCGAGCCGGTCCACAGGATTGCCGACGGCCACTCGTCCAACCATTCGCGGCTGGTGATGGGCACCCACGCCGGCACGCACGTCGACGCGCCGCTGCACTTCTTCGACGGCCGTCCCGGCGTCGATCAGATGCCAATCGATCTGCTCGTTGGACGCGCGCGCGTCATCGATCTGCCGCATCGCGGCGGCATCACCGAAAAGCACCTCGCCGATGCAGGGCTGCGCGAGGATCTGCGCGTGCTGCTGCGCACGCCGAACTCCGCCCTGTGGAACAGTCACGACGGCTTTCACACCGACTACACCTACGTCACGGAACAGGGGGCGAAGTTTCTCGTCGATCAGGGCGTAAAGGTCGTCGGCGTCGATTACCTGTCGGTCGAGCAATTCAAGAAGGCCGGCGCGCCGGCGCACCACGTCCTGCTCGGCAACGGCGTCATCATCATCGAAGGGCTCAACCTGTCGGACGCCGAACCCGGATCGTACGAGATGTACTGCCTGCCGTTGAAGATCGCCAACGGCGACGGCGCTCCCGCGCGCGTCGTCCTGAAACGATGATCCCGGCTCATGCGGCGGCGAGCGCGGATGCGGAAACGCATCGCGAGTTGAACGAACATGCTCGATGACGTTGTCGTGATGGTTCTCGCCGGCGGCGCCGGCGAGCGCCTGTCGCCGCTGACCAAGGAGCGCGCCAAACCCGCGGTCTACTTCGGCGGTCCGTACCGGATCATCGACTTCACGCTGAGCAACTGCCTCAATTCGGGGCTGCGCCGCATCTTCATCGCGCTTCAGTACAAATCGCTGTCGCTGACACGCCACCTGCGCTTCGGCTGGAGCGTCGTCGCCGACGAGCTCGGCGAGTTCATCGAGGTGCTGCACCCGCAGAAGCGCGTCGGCGAGCACTGGTACCAAGGCACCGCGGACGCCGTCTACCAGAACCTGTATTCGATCCAGCGTGAAGGACCGCGGCACCTGATCGTGCTGTCCGGCGATCACGTCTACAAGATGGATTACGCGCGCATGCTCCGATTCCATCAGGAACGCGGCGCCCGCGCGACCCTCGCGGTGATCGAAGTGCCGGCGGACGAAGCGCATCGCTTCGGCATCACCGAAGTGGACGCGGCCGACCGCCTGACCGGGTTTCTCGAGAAGCCGAGCGATCTGCCGCCGCACGGCCACTACCTCGCGTCGATGGGCATTTACATCTTCGACATGGACGTGCTGCTGCCCGCGCTCGAGGACGACGCGCGCACCAACTCGAGCCACGATTTCGGCAAGGACATCATTCCCGCGCTGATCTCCACCGTGCCCGTCTACGCCTACCGGTTCACCGACGAGAACAAGAAAGCCTCGCAGTACTGGCGTGACATCGGAACGCTCGACGCTTACTACGAAGCCAACATGGATCTGTGCCGCGTCAACCCCGAGTTCAACCTCTACGATCCGGAGTGGCCGATCCGCACTCACCAGGTGCAGGCGCCGCCGGCCAAGTTCGTATTCGCCGACGAGGGGCGGCGCTCGGGCCAGGCGCTCGACTCGCTGATCTCCGCCGGCTGCATCATTTCGGGCAGCACCATCCGCGGCAGCGTGCTCTGCCCGAACGTCCGGGTGCACAGCTTCTGCCGCGTCGAAGAGAGCATCCTCATGCCTGGCGTGCGCGTCGGCCGCCACGCGCAGCTGCGCCGCGTCATCGTCGATCGCGACGTCTTCATTCCACGCGGGGCGCAGATCGGCTACAACGCCGACGAGGATCGCCGCCGCCACACCGTGACCGATCGCGGCATCGTTGTCGTCACCAAGGAAGACGAGCCGTTCATCGCGCCGATCAACGAGCACGCGCTGCGCATCGAGTCGGAGTTCGACGCGCGCTAGGCCTGGACTTTACGGAGCGACAAACCTGAAAAACCGACGGAGTGAGATGGAGATAACGAACGTTCACGGCAGAGAGATTCTCGACTCGCGAGGCAACCCTACGGTCGAAGTCGAAGTCACCCTCGACAACAGAACGCTCGGGCGGGCGGCGGTGCCGTCGGGCGCATCGACGGGAGCGCGCGAGGCGCTGGAGTTACGCGACGGCGATCCGAAGCGGTATCTCGGCAAGGGCGTGACCAAAGCCGTCGGTCATGTGAACGCCGAGATCGCGCAGGCGCTGACCGGGAAGACGGCGGATCAGCGGTCGATCGATGAGCAGATGATCGCTCTCGACGGTACGCCGAACAAGGGACGGCTCGGCGCCAACGCGCTGCTCGGCGTGTCGATGGCGCTGGCGCGCGCGAGCGCGCTCGCCGCGAACGTACCGCTCTACGTGCACCTCGCCCGTCTCTACGAAAAGAAGCCGGACGCGGGCGGCTCGGTGCTGCCGGTGCCGATGATGAACATCCTCAACGGCGGCGCCCACGCCGACAGCAGCGTCGATTTCCAGGAGTTCATGGTCATGCCGGTCGGCGCGTCCACCTTCGCCGACGCGGTGCGAACCGGCGCTGAAATCTTCCACGCGCTTCGCGGCATCCTCAAGAAGAAGGGGCATTCCACCGGTGTGGGGGACGAGGGGGGGTTCGCACCGAGCCTCAAGTCGAATCGCGAAGCGCTCGACGTCGTGCTGGAGGCGGTGAGCAAGGCCGGTTATCGTGCAGGCGAGAACGTCTTCCTCGCGCTCGACGTCGCCGCCAGCGAACTGTGGAACGACGAGGGCCGGCGCTACGAATTCAAGAAGTCGGGCGAGAGCGCGCGCGCCGCCGACGACATGATCAGGCTCTACGAAGATTGGGTGCGGCAGTACCCGATCATTTCCATCGAAGACGGCCTCGCGGAAGGCGACTGGGACGGCTGGAAGTCGCTGACGAGCGCGCTCGGCTCACGCATTCAGCTCGTCGGCGACGACGTGTTCGTCACCAATCCCGAGATCCTCGCGCGCGGCATCAAGGACAAGGTCGCCAACGCGATTCTGGTCAAGTTGAACCAGATCGGCACCGTCACTGAAACGCTCGACGCCGTCGCCATGGCCCGCGCCGCCGGATACAGCAGCGTCATCTCGCATCGCTCGGGGGAGACAGAAGACACGACGATCGCGGACCTTGCCGTCGCGACGAGCGCCGGCCAGATCAAGACGGGTTCGGCGAGCCGCACCGATCGCGTCGCGAAATACAATCAGCTGATTCGGATTGAAGAAGAACTGGGGCGCGCCGCCAGCTACGCCGGCGCCTCGGCAATCCGGCAGCTCGCCAACCGGCATTCGTCAACGCATTGATCGACAACGGCCAATCGCAGATGCATAAGCTCGTCCTGCTGCGCCACGGCGAAAGCACGTGGAACAAGGAAAACCGCTTCACCGGCTGGAAGGACGTCGATCTTTCCGAGAAGGGGCTCGCCGAAGCGAAAGAAGCCGGGCGGCTGATGAAGGAGGCCGGCCTCACGTTCGACATCGCCTACACCTCGGTACTGAAGCGGGCGATCAAGACCTTGAACGTCGCGCTGGAGGAGATGGATCTGTTGTGGCTGCCGGTCGTGAAGACGTGGCGGCTGAACGAGCGTCACTACGGCGCGCTTCAGGGACTCAACAAGGCCGAGACCGCGGCCAGGCACGGCGAGCAACAAGTGAAGATCTGGCGACGCAGCTATGACATCCCGCCGCCGCCGCTGTCGCCTGACGACGAACGCTACTCAGCGAAGGATCCGCGCTACGCATCGCTGACGCCGGAAGAGATTCCGGCGTCCGAATCATTAAAGGATACCGTCGCGCGCTTTCTTCCCTACTGGCACGACACGATCGCGCCGGCAATAGCGGCAGGCAAACGCGTCCTGATCGCGGCGCACGGCAACAGCCTGCGCGCGCTGGTGAAGTACCTCGACGACGTCAGCGACCAGGATATTGTCGAGCTGAATATCCCGACTGGCATTCCGCTCGTCTACGAGCTGGACGATCGGCTGAAGCCGACCCGTCATTATTATTTGGGTGATCCCCAGACCGCCGCAAAAGCCGCGGCCGCCGTCGCCAACCAAGGCGGAAGGCAATAAAAACGGCCGCCTCGCGGCGGCCGTCAATCTCCGCTGAGAAGCGGAAGCTCCTAGCGATTACTTCGAGCGCCAGCTCCAGCCCGGCTACTCGACCTCTTTTTCCTGCGTTTCATCCGACGCGATCCGCAGCGAGCGGAGAAAGCGCTTGTCATTGGCGCTGATCTCGAACTGCCGGCGCTGCTGTGCTGCGGGCAGCGCCTTCTGCTGCGGCGGCGTAGCGTTGGCCCGGACGACGGCGCCCGGCTGCGTGCGGTTCACGAATCCGATTACCGCCTCGAGCGAGACCCGCATTTCGAAGCCGGCCGCACGTGCTCGTTCACGGCACGCTTCGACACGGGCGTCATCACCAACCGCGGCAGCAATGGCGTCGGACAGCTCTTTGGCCATTCGATTCACGACGTCATCCATTCGAGACCTCCTGCAACGATGAGCGGGCCGCCGGAGCTGGGAAACCGGGGGCGTGCCACGAACGATGCCGGCCTGGGGTATGGCGGCAGGGTTCGAGCGCCAAAGTTAATCATATGAAGGGTTTGGGGCGTGGGAACGCTGAGGAACATTGTAAACTCATGGTCCGATCGTGTCAATGGATGAACTCCCGGGCGTTTTCCCATTCACCCGCGGCATCCAGCCCACCATGTACCGGGGCCGGCTGTGGACGATGCGCCAGTATGCCGGGTTCGGAACCGCCGCGGAGTCCAACCGCCGCTACCACTACCTGCTGGCGCAGGGAGTCAGCGGGCTGAGTGTGGCCTTCGACCTGCCGACGCAGATGGGGTACGACTCCGATCACCCGCTGGCCAGCGGCGAAGTCGGGCGCGTCGGGGTCGCGATCGATTCGATCGATGACATGGAAGACCTGTTCGCCGGCATTCCGTTGAACGGCGTGTCGACGTCGATGACGATCAACGCCACGGCCATCGTCCTGCTCGCGCTCTATATCGCGGTCGCGAAACGACAAGGACTTGCGGCGGACGCGCTGCGTGGACTATCCGGCACGATCCAGAACGACATCCTCAAGGAATATGTCGCGCGCGGCACCTACATCTATCCGCCGCGCCCTTCGCTGCGTATCGTGACGGACGTCTTCGCCTACTGCGATCGCGAGCTGCCGAACTGGAACACGATTTCAATCAGCGGCTACCACATCCGCGAGGCGGGTTCGACCGCGGTGCAGGAGGTTGCATTCACGCTGGCGAATGCGATCGCCTACGTGCAGGCGGCGGTAGACGCGGGGCTCGACGTCAATCGCCTGGGCCAGCGGCTGTCGTTCTTCTTCAACGCGCACAACGATTTTCTCGAGGAGATCGCCAAGTACCGCGCCGCACGCCGCTTGTGGGCGACGATCATGCGCGATCGGTTCGGCGCGAGCAGCGCGCGGGCGCAGCAGCTGCGCTTTCACACCCAGACCGCCGGCAGCACGCTGACCGCGCAGCAGCCGGACAACAACATCGTCCGCGTTGCGGTGCAGGCGCTCGCGGCGGTGTTGGGCGGCACGCAGTCGCTGCACTGTAACGGCCGCGACGAGGCGCTGGCGCTGCCGACGGAAGAATCCGCGGGCATCGCCTTGCGCACGCAGCAGATCATCGCGTTCGAATCGGGCGTGCCGAACACGGTCGATCCCGCCGGCGGCGCGTGGGCGATCGAAGCGCTGACGGATCGGATCGAGCGCGAGGCGCGCGCGATCCTCGATCGCATCGATTCGCTCGGGGGCACACTCGCCGCGATCGAAGCTGGCGTGATTCAACGCGCGATCCAGGATGCCGCCTACGCCGCGCAGCAGCGGATCGACTCCGGCGAGAGTGTGGTCGTCGGGGTGAACCGCTACCAGGTGGACGAGCACGCGCCGATCAAGACGCTCACCATCGATCCGGAGATCGAGGCGCGGCAGATCGAGCGCGTCCGCCGCATGCGCGCCTCGCGCGATCAGAACCTGTGGCGCTCGGCCATCGATGCGGTCACGGCGGCGGCGCGCGGGTCCGACAACCTCGTGCCGCCGATCGTGCGCGCGGTCGAAGCGCGCGCCACGGTCGGGGAGATTTCCGACGCGATGCGCGCCGTGTTCGGGGAGCACAAGGACATCGATGTCGGATGATCGACCGACGATTGGCCGGCCGGCGTCGGACGCCGGCGTGGCGAGCGCCGCTCCGGATTCGAGCGCGGCACCAGACGCACTGACCGAGCCGCAGCCGCTGCTCGCGGTCGAACGGCTCAACACCGTGTTCGACACGGCCGCCGGGCCTGCCGCGGCGGTCATCGATGTCTCCTTCCACGTCGACCGCGGTGAAACCTTGTGCCTGGTCGGCGAGTCAGGCTCGGGCAAATCGGTGACCGCGTTGTCCATCCTGCGCCTCGTGCAACCGCCGGGACGGATCGCGGGCGGCAGAATCGTGTTCAAGGGACGCGACCTGCTGACGCTCGGCGAGCGCGAGATGCAAGAGGTGCGCGGCGCCGAGATCGGCTTCGTCTTCCAGGAGCCGATGACCGCGCTCAACCCTGTCTTCACCATCGGCAACCAGATCGAGGAGACGCTTGCCGTGCATGGCGTGGCGCGCGGCGCCGGCGCGCGCGGCAAGGCGATCGAGCTGCTCGACGCGGTGAGCATGCCCGAGCCGCAGCGGCGGGTGCGAGAGTATCCGCACCAGCTTTCAGGCGGCCTGCGTCAGCGCGCCCTGATCGCGCTCGCGCTTGCCTGCAGTCCTTCACTGCTCATCGCCGACGAACCGACCACCGCGCTCGACGCCACGATCCAGGCGCAGATTCTCGATCTGCTTCGCGAGCTGCAGAAGCGCTTCCAGCTGGCGCTGCTCCTCATTACCCACGATCTCGGCGTCGTCGCGCAGATGGCGGATCGTGTCGCCGTGATGTACGCGGGACGGATCGTCGAACAGGCACCGGTACGCGAACTGTTTCGCGATTCGCGGCATCCCTATGCGCGCGGGCTGCTGGCGTCGATTCCCGGCGGCGCGCCAGGATCGAAGCTGCAGGCGATCGACGGTATCGTTCCGCCGCTGGGCAAGCTGCCTCCAGGGTGCCCGTTCTCCCCGCGCTGCCCTCATCGCTTTCAGCCATGCGACAAGGCGGTGCCGGGCTGGACAATGATTGGCACGAACATCGCCGCTCGCAGCGAACGTTCGCACGTGGCTCGTTGCTACTTGTACTCACCCGCGGTCGAACCCAAGATGATGCCGGAGCAGACACGCTAGTGCCGCTCCTGGAGGTGCGCGGCCTGGTGAAAGACTTCACGCGCCACAAGGCTCCGTTCGGCAAGGCCTCGATAGTGCGCGCGGTGGACGACGTCAGCTTTTCGATAGAGCGCGGCGAGACGTTTGGCCTGGTCGGTGAGTCCGGCAGCGGCAAGACGACCACGGGACGCTGCATCCTCCGTCTGGTCGAACCCACTTCAGGCGAAGTGCTCTTCGAGGGACGCGACGTATTGAAGCTGTCGCGCGCGGAAATGCGTGCGGCGCGACGCCACATGCAGATCGTGTTTCAGGACCCGTACTCCTCGCTCGATCCGCGGATGCGCGCAGCCGACATCGTCGAAGAGCCGCTGATCATTCACAAGCTCGGTTCGAAGGCGGAGCGGCGCGAACGGGTCAAGGAGCTCTTCGCGCTGGTCGGACTCGATCCGGACCATCTACAGCGATATCCGCATGAGTTCAGCGGCGGTCAGCGTCAGCGCATCGGTCTCGCGCGCGCGCTCGCGCTCAACCCGTCGCTGGTCATTGCAGACGAACCGGTCTCCGCGCTCGATATGTCGGTACAGGCCCAGGTGATCAACCTGCTGATGGACCTGCAGCGGCAGCTGCAGTTGACGTACTTGTTCATCGCGCACGACCTGCGGCTGGTCGAACACATCTGCAGCCGCGTTGCCGTCATGTATCTCGGTCGCATCGTCGAGATCGGCGAGACGGCCAGGTTATTCGCGGCGCCGCAGCATCCGTACACGCGGGCGCTGCTGTCGGCGATTCCCGTTCCAGACCCTGATGCCGCGCGGCAGCGAATAGTGCTGGATCCTGCTTCATTCGACCGCTCGGCTCGCCTGAGGCAAGTGGCCGACGGGCATTTTGCGGCGATCTGAACGGCGAGTTGACTGAACCATCTTCCCTTCATGTCGATCCTCGCGGCGGGTCGGCAC